>CAYTDF010000597.1:0-3812 GCA_964436365.1 uncultured bacterium
GAGACCATCATCATCCAGGGTCGAACTTCATCTTGCAACTTCAACGCCTTGCGCATGAACTCAATCCAGATCGGGAGGGCGACCCGGGCACCGGTCATTCCAGTCCCCAGACTCCGGTACCGGTCAAAGCCAATGTAGACGACGCAGACCAGATCGCGGGAGTACCCCGCAAACCACGCGGTCACACAATAGTCGGTGGTCCCCGTCTTTCCCGCCAAAGGAATGCCAGGAAAATCCTGCGCGAGCCGCTTGGCGGTGCCATAGGTGGCCGGTCCGGTGAGAAGGCCGGTGATGACGGCTGCGTCGGAACGGTCCATGACCCGTGTCTGACGCGCCTTGTGCCGGTAGAGCTCCTTGGGCAGATCGTGTTGCCCACGTCTGCGTTCGCGGACACGCTCGACCACGTACGGCTCGATGAACCTGCCGCCCGAGGCAAAGACCCCATACGCCTTGGCCATCTGATAGGGCGTCATCACGTTGGTTCCGAGCGCCATGGAGAGATTACTCTCCGACAAGTTCAGATCGAACGTGTCGCGACAGAACCGCCGCAACGTGGCGAACCCCCGGGTCCTCGCGCCACGCCCCATGAGATTGTCGAGGAGAAAAATGCTGGAAGCGTTGAGGGACTTGGCCAGGGCAAACTCCATGGTGACCTCTCCATGGTATTCGGCATGGTAGTTCCTGGGGGTCCAGGCGTTGGGACCGGCACCGTAGGTCCTCTCTTTATCTATTAGTATTGAAGCCGGGTTGAAGCCCCCCTCGACGACCGCCGCCGCATACAGCAGCGGCTTGAACGCACTCCCGGGGAGTTTCTCCGAACGAATAACACGATTGAACTGCCCGGCGTTCTTGGCATCGAAATAATCCCGCCCGCCAACGAGAGCGAGGATTTTTCCGGTCGATGGCTGGAGTGCAATCATCCCGCCCTGGACGTGTCGCTCGTCATCGTTCTCCTCATCGGCCAGAACGAAAACAGGGTCCTCCCGGTCGGCTTCGGGGGCCAGTTTGACGGAGATGTAGAAATCTTCTTGCAGAGCGTTCAAATCGTCGAGCCAGGTGGTTTGGGGATCGAATTGGACCTCGTAGATCGTGCGGTCGTCAATGTTGCGGAGGACGACGTCGACGGCGTTGACCGACTTGGAAGCGTCGACGATCTTGGCATCGTAGAGAACATCGTGTTGGAAGGCCTTCGACGCGTGGCCGTTGACGCCCTGGTAATCTTTCTTCCCCCAGAGACGCCCGTGCTGATAGCGGCGCAACCACTCCGTGGCGCGCATTCCATCACGTAAAGCCAGAACGGCAGCGTCTTGGAGGGCCGGTTCAATGGTGGTGACGACATCGTAGCCGGTCCCCTCCAACATCAATGGATGCCCCGCCTCACTTCGGTATCGCTTCTCGCGCTCGAACGCATAGCGGACGTAATCGGTGATGTACGGGTAGTTCCATTTCTGCCCGACGCGCGCTTTTTCGGTCGCCAACCGCAGGGGTTCATCGATCGCACGTTCGTATGCCTCTTGAGTGATGAAGCCCTCCTCCAACATCTCGCCCAGGGTGAGGTTGGTGCGGTTTATCGAACGGATCGGGTCTCGTTTCAAGGGCGAGTAGGTATTGGGAGCTTTCTGCATCGCAGCGAATAGCGCGCATTCCCGGAGGTTGAGTTCGCCCACCTTCTTGCCGAAATAATGCTCGGCCCACTTCCCTACGCCGATCACGTTGGAGCCCATCTCAACCTGATTGAAATAGCGTTCGAGAATCTCTTCCTTGCTGAAGGTGCGCTCGATCTGCAGGGCGTGGCGAACTTCGGTGAACTTCTGCTTGAAGGTTCGTCTACGTCCGCCCTTCTCCTCACCTTTGACATATAGGTCCTTGGCCAACAGCAACGTGATCGTGCTAGCGCCCTCACGAATCGTACCGGCCTTCAGGTTGGTGATGGCGGAGCGTATAACCGCCCGGGGACTGATGCCGGGATGCCGGTAGAAACGCTTGTCCTCCAACGCCACGAGCGCCTGAATGAGCTCTTCGGGCATCTCGTCAATGGTTACGGGGAGACGGTTCTGATGAGGCGAGAAGACCTCTCCGACGAGCGAGTCTTCATCGGCGGCGAGGATACGCGACGGGACCTGCGGCCGGTACTCGTCAAGGAACTGGTTGGGAGGAAGGTCGCGGATGAAGCTGTCCAAAGCGGAATAGATCGCCCCCAACAAAGCCACATTGACAAGCAGGCCGGTGAAGAGAATCCACCCGAGTAGGCGGAAAGGGAGGGTCGAGCCGCGCTTTCGCTTGGGCGGTTCCTTCTCCGATTCATGGAACTCCTCACGAATCGGAGGCAGCTCCCGGCGTTCACCAGTGGGAGGATACGCATGTGAATCGGAGAGAGACATTCTCGAACTTCCCGGGGAGTGGGGAGTGACTCCCATTCAATTGGCTCGGGAGTGACTCCCATTCAATTGGCTCCCAGCAAAGAGAGCAGCTTAGAGAGACCTTAGCGCCCAGCCCCCGCAGGCGCTCCGCGCGCTAAACGGCAGAACTTGCGAGAGACACTCTAGATAACGGTCGATAGAGGCCTCAAGCGACGGTCGAACCGGCAAAATAGGCTAATAGGGAACAGGTACTCAGTGACAGCACCCGCATCCGCCGCCATGGGCCGCCGCCATTCCACATGAATCCTTCTGAGATGTAGGTAGACCGCACGCGGGGGCCGCCTCGGTGTGGGCAGCGAAGCGAGAGAGTTCGTTGCGCACGGCTTTTTCGGCTCCACATTTCGTGCACTCGGGAGACTCGTTGGCGCTCATGCAGAGTTCCTCGAACTCGTGACCGCACTTCTGGCATGTAAAATCAAAAATCGGCATCTGCCGTCCTCCATGGGTATCTGTGTGCTGTGTGTCGTGCGCGCTGCGGTTTCTTCCGGCGGATAAAACCTCAGGAGGCGCTCTAACCTGCTAATAAATATGACTTTAGAGAATCAAGATTTGCACGCAAGACTCAGTTGGTCAGGCGTTATCTTCCGATTCAGAGACGTTCGTTTCCCTTTCATCCTGGGTGCCGGCGGGTGTCGGTGGCCGGTCAGGCCCATCCTCAGTCGCGCCCAAGAGCTCGCGAACGGTCGCCGAGGTGACACCGGCCCCGCGGCTTTCGCTCAGGGCCGCGATCACCGTCCGAAACGGCTGCCGCTCGGCCCACGCGCCCGTGGGCGGTCGATCGTTGGCGGCGGCGAACAGTTCGGTCAGTTTGATTTTGTCCAGTGACTGCCCCGGACGCAAGCCACGTTTCCCTCCGCGCGTGTCTCCCGGCAGAGCCCACTCCAAATAGGTCTTGTGAACCAGCCGCTGGATGATGGAACGTACCATGTCCTCTTCGGCCTGGACGCGGGAGACGACCTCGGAGGCGGTGGGAGCCTGCCGTCGATGATGGAAATCGTGCCCGATCACGTACAGAATGCGGCACGTCACCTCGTCGGTCCAGATGCAATCCCGGACCGGCCCACCGCTGACCCAAGAGACCGTCTTCCAGATCCAGACGCCGTAGGTGATCAGCGCGCCGATCAGAACAACCAGCCAGCCGACGTAGATCCAGACCAGAAACAGGGGCAGACTGCCTAAGACCGCGTAGAGAGCGTTGTGCTGGGCAAAAAGCCTCACGTAGAGGGCGAAGAAGAACTTGGCGCACTCCAAAAGCAACGCGGCCGAGAGACCGCCCACAATCGCCGGGATAGCGGGCACATGGGTATTGGGCAATACCTTGTAAATCCAGATCAGCGCCAGTGAGGTCAGCACAAAAGCGGTGACAGACTCCACCCCGACCGGAAGATACGC
>CAYTDF010000598.1:0-3811 GCA_964436365.1 uncultured bacterium
AGACCTCTTCCTTCTTGATGGCCTTGATCCGGCAGAGTCCCAGTCCTGGTTTGACAACATACATTCCGACTCGAAAATTAGACATCTTACGCGCTCTCCACTTGGTCTTCATACACAAGTAATGGTTCGGACTGCCGTGTCACCACTTCGCGCGTGATGATGCACTTGGATATCCCCGTTTGAGAGGGGATTTCATACATGACGTCCAGCATGACTCGCTCGAGGATCGCCCGGAGTCCACGGGCGCCGGTCTTCCGGGCCAACGCCTGTACGGCAACTTCCTGCAGAGCCTCCGGTGTGAATTCGAGATCGACGCCCTCGAGCTCGAACAGTTTCTGGTACTGTTTACAAATGGCGTTTTTCGGTTCTGTGAGAATCGCCAACATGGCTTCTTCCGTCAGTTCATCGAGCGCGGTGATTGAGGAGTAGCGACCGACGAACTCCGGAATCAGACCGAACTTGATCAGGTCTTCCGGTTCGACCAGGTGGAGGAAGTTCTCGGTCTCTTCCAGCTGGGTGGCCTTCTCTTCGTCTTCCGCACCGAATCCGATGATTTTTCGACCGATGCGCCGCTCGACGATCTTTTCCAAACCCACGAATGCGCCGCCACAGATGAAGAGGATATCCGATGTGTTGACCTGGATAAACTCCTGATGCGGGTGTTTCCGTCCACCCTGCGGCGAAACGTTGGTCACCGTCCCCTCGATGATCTTGAGCAATGCCTGCTGCACACCCTCACCGGAAACGTCCCGGGTGATCGAAACGTTCTGTGTCGTGCGGGCGATCTTATCGATCTCGTCGATATAGATGATCCCCTTTTCGGCTTTCTCGACGTTGTAGCCGGTCACCATCAGAAGTTTCAGGATGATATTTTCGACATCCTCACCGACGTATCCCGCCTCGGTGAGTGTTGTGGCGTCGACGATCGTGAACGGAACGTTCAATATCTTCGCCAGGGTCTGAGCGATCAGGGTTTTGCCCGATCCGGTCGGACCCAGCAGCAGAATATTGCCCTTCGTCAGCTCGATATCGTTGCAGACCGCTTCGTGGTACCGAATCCGTTTGAAGTGGTTGTGGACGGCGACCGCGACGGTCTTTCGAGCCTGTGGCTGCCCGATCACATACTGTGTCAGGGCGTCCGATATCTCATGCGGTTTGAGAAACTCGCGCAGTTCGACCTCGATTTCCTCGTCGAGGACGCTGTTGCACAGCTGCACGCATTCGTTGCAGATGTACGCGGGTTGAGCCGTGTGTTTCTGCGGTGGGCCCGCGATGAGCTTCTTGACCTCATCCTGGTGTTTCCCACAAAACGAACAGTAAAGAGGCTTTCCTTTTCCTTGAGAGTTCATCGGTGCAGTGTCCCATCATCAATCCCGCGGTCGCGCCCCGTTTCAAAGGGGGGCCGTGTTCTCCGCGCTCTCTGATGTTCTCCGTCTAGGAGGATTCCCCGTCGTTCTTGTCTTTGTCACCGTCCGAATTTTCTTTGGGGGACGCTCCATCCTCACGATTCTCGTAAATCTGGTCGATCAAGCCGTATTCCTTGGCTTCCGTGGGGGTGAGGAAGTTATCTCGGTCGGTGTCGACCAGAATACGCTCCACCGGTTGTCCTGTATGGGCGGCGATAATCTCGTTCAGTCGGTTCTTTGTCTTGATAATTTCCCGGGCGTGGATCTCGATGTCCGACGCTTGGCCCCGAAAACCGCCCAAAGGCTGATGGATCAGGACCTGCGAGTTCGGAAGGGCGTACCGTTTCCCCGGTGTACCCGCACACAGCAACACCGCCGCCATGCTCGCGGCCAAACCCATGCAGGTCGTCGCCACGGCGGGTTTGACATATTGCATGGTGTCGTAGATCGCAAGTCCGGCGGAGACCGATCCGCCCGGGCTGTTGATATACAGCTGGATGTCTTTTTCCGGTTCTTCAGCCTGCAAAAAGAGCATCTGGGCGATGACCAAATTGGCCATATGGTCTTCGATCGCATCGCCGATGAAAATAATTCTATCTTTCAAAAGCCGGGAGTAGATGTCGTAGGCGCGCTCGCCACGATTCGTCTGCTCCACGACCATGGGCACCAACACCATGGTTCTTACTCCTCTTTCGTCTCGCTGTCGGAATCCTCGTTCTCGGTTTCGGCTTCCGCGTCGGTACCTTGAGCCTCGACCGCCGGGGCTTCCGCTGCCGGGGCTTCCGGGGTGTCGCTTTCGGAGGCCGTCTCGGGCTGTTCCTCCTGCGCCACTGAGGTGACTTTCCCCGAACCGAGGTCGAGTACGTGCGCAACGACCTTCTCTTCAAGCGCCAGACGCTCGTAGTAGGGACGCAGCTTGTATCGTTCGATCTGCTGGTAATACCAGACGGGGTCGGATTGTCCGCGCTGCGCCAACTGGGTGATATAGGATGCGTACTCCTCAGGAGTAACTTCGATTTTCTCTCGTTTGGCGATCTCATCCAAAATCAGTGTCAGGCGAGATTCTTTTTCCGCCTGGTCCCGGTTCTTTGTATGGAGACCGCTCTCTTGCTCTTCGCCCGGAGCCCCTTCGGAACCGCTCAGCCGGTTGTCCATGTTCTGGACCGAGTTGATGTAGTTGAACCGGGCTTCGATCATCGAAGGCGGGATGGGGAACTGGTTCCGCTGCAGAAGCTCGTCGCGCGCTTGTTGGGCGGCGGCTTCACGGACCCGCAGTTCGCTATTCTCTTCCAGGCGCTTCTGGATATGACTCTTCAGGTCGTCGAGTGACTCGAAATCGCCGAGGTCTTTGGCGAACTCGTCATCCATCTCGGGCAGGATGCACTCTTTGATCTCCAAGACTTCAGCGGCGATGGTTATCGTTTGCCCACGGTTCGCCTCGACCGGGTAGTCGTCGGGAAGCGTGATTTCGATATCGGTCTTGTCGCCGGTGTTCGCGCCGATCAGACCGTCTTCCAGGCCGGGCAAGTATTGGCCCGAACCGAGTTCGATGGTGATGTTCTCCACTGTCGCTTCTGGGAACGGTTCGCCCTCACGCGTCGCTACGGTGTTGACCGAGACCAGATCGCCCTGCTGTGCCGCACGGGCCTCCGCTGGCGGGTTGTACGAAGCGGCCTGCTTCCTCAGCTCCTCCAGCTGCTCCACGATCTCTTTCTCGGGCACACTACCCGCATCGACGTCGGGCTGGACGTCCGTATACTCGGCCAGCTCGAAGTCCGGGTAGTGCTCCACGTTCACGGTGAACGTGAAACTCTTGCCTTCCTCGACCTCGCCCAGCTCGTCGACGACAGGTTGCGAAGAGGTTTTCAGACCGAGTTCCTTGATCGCCTGCTCGCAGGCCTCTTCGGCCGCCTGTTGCACGGCTTGCTTCTCGAGATGCTTGCTATAGCGCATCTTCAGGATCTTTCGTGGCGCATGACCGCGCCGGAATCCTGGCACATCCACGTTCTTCGAGAACTCGTCGTACGTCTTCTCGACCTCTGTATGGAGCTGATCCGGTTCAACTTCCAGCTTAAGGTTCTTTACACATGCAGAAACATCGTTGTTTTCAACAATTTTCACGGACAGTTCTCCCTAGAGAGCGAATCTTTTATGTGAAACCGAAAAAAGCCAACACGACACACCCTCGGGTGCCGCCTTGGCCCGACTTCAACACAATCTAACGCGTCGGAGACCATAAGACTCCTATTTTTCTATACCCCATTTATAGACGGATGGGCCTGGGGATGCTAGGAAAGTCGGAGCGATTTGACTCATCCGCTTCGGAGGGCGCTGCCGAAAGCGCTCGCCCTAAATCTATACGTAACGCCCAAAAGGTAAGGGTTGTGTTGTTTTGGGTTTACGGT
>CAYTDF010000599.1:0-3809 GCA_964436365.1 uncultured bacterium
GAAATGAAGACAGAAGGAGCCGCCTAAAATCAACTAGAAATGGGATTGACTCTGAAATTGAGCCAACCGCAAACGAAGAAAGAAGACCTGCGGGTGCGCCCGACACCCGTCAAGGTGATTGTCGAACAGGATGTTTTGGACCGCAAAAAGAGCATGGATTACGAGCTCGCCAAGAGAATTTTCGCCGGCGAGATAACCGAAGTGACGATCGAAACGAGTTTGAAGTGAGCGCATCCCCTCGCCCGTGGCGTCTGCGTGAAGCCCCACGCGACACGATTGACAATTTAGCCGACCAACTCGACATTTCCGCCCTTCTCGCCCGTTTGCTGGTCGTTCGTGGCATCACAGACACACAGGAAGCTGGCGTTTTTCTCGACGAAAAAGGGGGGATCGTCCACGACCCCTTTGAGTTCTCCGAAATCGAGAAAGCCGTGGAGCGGGTTCTGTTGGCGGTGGATCGAGGTGAACGGGTCCTCGTGCACGGCGATTACGACGTGGACGGACTCACCGGAACGGCCATTCTCGTCGAGACTCTGCGTGATTTGGGGCTCGATGTGGACTACCACATCCCACACCGGATCCATGACGGCTACGGTCTTCGGTCCGAGAGCGTTCGCGAAATAGCCAGCAACTTCCCGCTCATGATCACGGTGGATTGCGGGACGAGCTCGTACGAAGCGCTGGATGTGGCGGCGGAAGATGGGCTGGAAGTCATCGTCACCGACCATCACGACCCCGGTGAGAAACGGCCGACGTGTGTGGCGATACTGAATCCCCATCGCCAAGACGAGAAATACCCTTGGCCACACCTGTCGGGGAGTGCGGTCGCGTGGAAACTGGCGCTGGCCCTCCGAGATGCGTCCGGGCAACTGACCACCGAAGAAAAGAACGGTCTCGACCTGGCTGGGCTCGGGACAGTCGCCGACGCGGTGCCTCTCTTGGGAGAGAACCGCGCACTCGTGAAGCGAGCGCTACCGGTTCTGCGCGAACACCCTCGGCCCGGCATTAAGGCCTTGTTGGATATTGCGGGCGCACGGGCCGCCACGCTCGATACTGAGACCATCGGATACAAGCTGAGTCCACGCTTGAATGCACTCGGCAGGCTGTCGGATTCCTTGGACGCTGTCGAACTGCTGTTGACACACGACGAGTCCCGCGCCAAAGAAATCGCGTCCATCATGGACGATCTCAACCGGAAACGCCAAGCGCTCGAAAAAGAAGTCACCGAACAATCGCTGTCCCGAATCGAGACGGAGGGATTAACGGATGAGGACGCCCCTCTAGTCTGTGTGGCGGGGAAAGGCTGGCACCAAGGCGTGCTCGGGATCGTAGCCAGTCGGCTTGTGGATCGCTTTCACCGTCCGGCGATCGTCATGACCATCCGAGAGGGAGAGGTCCACGGATCGGGCCGGAGCGTCGAGGGCAAGAGTCTGGTCGCCGTGCTAGACCGAGTGCGCGACCTGCTTGGTTCAGGCGGTGGCCACGAGATGGCCATCGGTTTGAGTGCGTCCGCTGAGAACTTGAGTGCGTTGCGCGAAGCACTGGTTGAAGCCGCACGCCAAGAATGGGCACAAAAAGCGGAGACGGTGCCGCTATGGATCGATGCGGATATCCCTCCGGAACAAGTCTCTCTGAATCTGATCGACGCGCTACGCCCACTCGGGCCGCACGGGACCGACAACCCCGAAGCGCTCTTCCGCACCCGAGCGCGCGTCTCCGGGTATGGCGGACAGATCGTCGGTAACAACCATCTTCGCTTCTCTCTCGAGCATTCTCGCGGATTGCTCGGCGCAATCGCGTTCAAACAGGGGCACAAGTTGAATCGGCTCGCGGGAGGCGAGGTCGATGTGGCATTCCATATCCAGAGCAACGAATACCAGGGCCGTATACGGCCGCAGATCCTGGTTCGGGACGTTCGACCGGCGGAGTCCGATTCTCTGTCGATTCAGACTGCGGAACCGGAAGAACTCGCGGTATACGAACGCACTGTGACGAGCCCGGAAAAGGCGCCACCGCAAACGAAAACGGCCAAACAGCGCGAGCCCGCTCCCCCCGCGCCTCCATCGAAAGAACGCTTTCGATGCCGGATTACACGGGAAGACGTCGGCCAGGTTTGGCGCATGCTCAAGAAGATGCAGACCGAACGCGGCGTGGACGTCGAGATTCTGGCGGGCCTGTTGCGGACGCGTGGGGTCGATCCGGAACGGACACGAGCATCGGTACAGGTGCTGATCGAGCTCGCTCTGATAGGGCGAACCGGTAAGATGGTGCGGCTACAGCCCACGGAAGCGAAACGGGAATTGACGGATTCTCCAACCTATCGGGAGTTGAGCCGGTCCGCATGATTTTTCTTCTCTTACCGGCCTATAACGAGGCCGATGGGATTCTCGAACTGCTCCGTGAAATCGAGGCCGTGCGTCCCCGTCTGCCAAGCCGCCTGCAATGCGTGGTGATTGATGACGGGAGCTCGGACGGCACAGCCGAACTGGTGGAGCCATTCGCCGGTACGGAAGAATGCGTCCTGGTGCGGCACGATTCGAACCGGGGGCTGACGGCGGCGCTTCAGACCGGCGTGCGCTATGCTGTCGAGCATGGTGGTCCGGGCGATCTTGTGGCCGCAATGGATGCGGACCTCACGCACGATCCCATCTATTTGCTGGACTTGACCGCCCGGATTGAGAACAACGCGGATGTCGTTGTAGCCTCGCGTTTCGCCGACGGCGGTGAGGAGATCGGCGTCAGCCAGGCCCGGCATATCCTCTCCGCTGGAGCCAGTCTCACCTATCGTCTCTTGGCCCCTTGGGTGAAGGTAAAGGACTACTCCTGCGGGTATCGGCTGATGCGTTGGGAAATCCTGGATCGAGCCATTCAGCGATGGGGCGACCGGCTGCTGGAAGCGCCGGGCTTCGCGTGCACGGGAGAACTGCTGGTCAAACTCGCCACGCTCAGCACCCCGGAACGCATCACCGAGATCCCCTTCACGCTAAGATACGATGCCAAGCGAAGTCAGAGCAAAATGCCCGCGCTACAGACCATCTTCGGCACGATCACCATGCTGCTCAAGGCCAGGAAAATCCCGCACATCACCGACGAACCGACCGAGTAGAGCGACTCGGGACTCTGGGGATACAGCCCCGCAGTAGTACACACAATTGCTACATTTGTTCACTTTTATTGGAGAATTCCCAGGATGAAGAGCCTCGATAGAGAAGATTTCTTTCATTACGATCTTGCTTATTAAAATTTAAGGGGTTAGATTTTAATAACGGTGCGTCTGAGGAAAGAACCCTTTCCTTACGGAGCGACGTCCATGCGGCAAACAGGAACCTATCGGCAGACCGGATTGGGACCGGAGCCGTATCGTACCTACATCCCGCATCCACTTCCGCCGGACCCCCCTCTCGCGCTGGCCGAGGAAGACTTCGACCTCATAGAGAGAGCCAACCGAGCCCTCGGACGACTAGACGGCGTGACAAGTCTCTTACCGGACTCCTCTCTGTTCATCTACTTCTACGTCCGAAAAGAGGCGGTGCTTTCGTCCCAGATCGAGGAAACTCAATCCTCCCTCTCCGACTTGCTCCTCTTCGAAAGCGACAGGAGACCGGGCGTTCCGTTGAGCGACGTTCAGGAGGTGTCGAGCTACGTCAAGGCGATGAATTACGCCTTGCACCGAATCCGTAAGTACGAATTTCCATTGTCGCTCCGGCTGATTCGAGAAGCACACGCGCTTCTCCTGGACAAAGGCCGTGGCAAAGAGAAAAACCCCGGGCAATTCCGCCGCTCGCAAAACTGGCTGGGAGGAACAGGAC
>CAYTDF010000600.1:0-1280 GCA_964436365.1 uncultured bacterium
GTTTCCGAAAGAAGAGATCGACAAGCGCGTCAAGGAAGCTGCGGCCATTTTGGGGATCGAAGAGCTAATGAACCGGAAGCCGAAGGCGCTCTCCGGTGGCCAGCGCCAGCGCGTGGCTGTGGGGCGCGCCATCGTTCGCAAGCCAAAGGTGTTCCTCTTCGATGAGCCCCTCTCCAATCTCGATGCGAAACTTCGCGTGCAGATGCGCGCAGAAATATCGAAACTACACAATCGCCTTCAGGCGACGATGATCTATGTTACCCATGACCAGATGGAAGCCATGACCATGGGCGACCGAATCGTGGTGATGAAAGACGGGCTGATCCAACAGGTGGATACACCGCTGCAACTGTACGATAACCCCAAGAATATGTTTGTCGCCGGTTTTATCGGAACACCACCTATGAACTTTATTCGGGGCAAGATCGAACGATCGAATGGGAAGTACGCATTCAACGAGGGGAGTTTTAGGATCGATCTCGATGAGAGGCTGTCAGCCGTTCTCCAGGGACGAGAGGACGGCGAGATCGTCTTCGGTATCCGCCCGGAAGATATTCACGATTCCTCCCAAAGCGACGACCTCGTTTCTGGAACCAAGGTGACCAGCCGTGTCGAAGTCATCGAGCCGATCGGTGCGGAATCGTTCTGGTACCTGACCACGGGGCAGAATACCTACATCGCCAAGGTGAGCAGCTATGCCAAGGCGGAGGTCAACAAAGAAAAAGAACTAATTATGGATGTCTCGAAGGTGAAGTTGTTCGATCCAGAAACGGAAGAGGCGTTGAGCGTTTCGTAAGGATTGTTCGGGTTATTCCAAAATGATCGAAAGCCAAGGCGCTCGGTGTGAAACCGGGCGCCTTTCGTTTGTGCACGCCGCGTCTCTTTGCCGAATCGATGACCGTCGAACGGTGATGGACAGACCGCTCGTTCTATGGAACTCAACCCTCGTTCCGAACCGGATACATTCACTGGCCGACGTATTGGGAGACTGCCGGTATCTTGAAACTGCCCCCCGTTGTGACCGCCTTGAAGAATCCAATCGAGGCTAGCGCGATGGCGAGCCCGAGCAGAAAAGCCATGGCATGACGAGCGAAACTGTTTCCAACTCGCTCCTCCCGCGTGGTCACAGTCTGTGACACGCCCGCCTTCAGCAACCGAGGACCCTCGTTTAATCCTTGGCAATGCAGATGGAGTGGAATGTCTTCCGAGAACTCGTTCTCCAGGAGAGGGGGGACATACCCCTTCTCGTAGGCGAGCGCTCTCCAGAGCAACCACGGGGA
>CAYTDF010000600.1:1290-3809 GCA_964436365.1 uncultured bacterium
ACGCGCCTACTCTTTGCTTTTTCTTGTGGTGACATGATTCAATAGCCTCAACACATGGCGTTGCCAATGACAATGCCGAAATCGATAGAAATCGTTATCTTTCTAAGCAAGAGACATTCCATAGAGGCGACTCTTGTGGTTGGTGGTGATATAAGTCATTGTTTATTAAAGATATATGGATTTCGGGATGATGGATGTTCGAGAGCCGCATGAGCCAATAAACCGGGCAGAGAATGCCGGTTCAACCGCCGCTCTGCGTGAACTCTTTGCCGAGTCGGAGACGGTCTCTCAACTGGCTCATCGGTATGGAGAGGGGCGAGGTCTCTACGTTCATATCCCATATTGCTCCTCCAAGTGCACTTACTGCGACTTCGCTTCCACCATCGGCGAGGGTGATGAAATCGACCGCTATCTGGAGGCGCTCTTCCTGGAGTTGGAGACCCTCTCCCACGCTGTCGAAGGCGAGCGATTCACCTCGGTCTTCATCGGTGGAGGGACTCCGACGGTTCTGGGCGCGGAACGGCTGAAGCGGCTGAACGACGTCATTCAGACTCGATTCACTTTCGCTGCCTACATCGAGTGGACCTGCGAAGCCAATCCGGAAAGCGCGAGCCGGGAGGTACTGCGTGCGGCACGCAGTTCTGGAGTGAATCGGCTCAGCATCGGGGCGCAGTCATTTGCAGCCGGTACACTTCGGCTCCTCGGGCGCATCCACGATGCCGAACGAACTCTCGTGGCGGTGGAGAACGCTCGTGACGCTGGGTTCGAACGCTTGAATATCGATCTTATCTATGGCGTGCCGGGCCAATCTCCGCAAGAGTGGCGGGAGACTCTGGAGAGCGCGTTGGACCTGGAGCCCGAACACCTCTCCGTCTATGGTTTGATCCTGGAGCATGGAACACCCTTGGAACTGGCGGTTCAGGCTGGCCATATCCCAGAACCAGATGAGGACCGGTTCCTGGAGATGGATGCGCTGACTGGGGATCGGTTGAGTCACGCGGGATTCAACCGCTACGAGATCGGTAACTGGTGCCTTGATGGACGACAGTGCCGCCACAACTTGCTGTATTGGTTGCAGGCCCCTTGGCTGGGCGTTGGGGTCGCTGCGCATACTTTTTGGCGCGGTCGCCGTTACCGACACTCGCGGCGTATCGAACCCTACGTTCAACAATGGTTGGCGAACGGCCGTGTAAGCGGCATGATGGTCGACGTCCACGAACTGGAGTCGATCGACGAGTCTCGAGAGGCCGAGGACTCGATCGTCTTCGGACTGCGATTGCTGGACGGTTTGGACGGCGAAGTTTTTCAAAGGCGTTACGGATATCGGCCCCAGGAGCGTTGGGCGAACGAGATTGAGCTGGCCATCGAACGAGGTTGGCTGTGCGCCGAGGGGCATCGGATTCGGATCCCACCGGAAGCGATCGCTATTTCCAACGAAGTTCTCGGTTTGTTTGTCGAGACGCCATTCGAGAGGAAGCGAAGGACGAGATGATCTCGCGGTTCTACCGGTTTTTGGCTGAGCGATTGGCTCTCTTTGCGTGGGGTAGGGTCCTTCTGGGACACGTGCGCCGCCATCAGGGGCCGTATGAGCGGGCGGAGGCGCTGCTGACGGCGCTGGTCTTTGTCGTGCTCTTGAAGACCTTTCTCGTCGATGCCTACGAGATTCCTTCTAGGTCCATGTTGGATACCCTGCAAGTTGACGATCGAATCCTCGTGAACAAACTCGTTTATAGGCTGCGCCCCGTAGAGATTGGCGATATCATCGTTTTCGAGGTTCCCGACCAAGTGGTAGATCGCGACCCGGACAAGCCGTACTTCATCAAACGCGTGGTGGGGCTTCCCGGCGACCGAGTTGAGATCGGCAGCGATGGCTATATCTATCGTAACGGAGAGCGCCTGCAGGAGCCGGATTTCTTCGCAACAAACTATTATTTCTGGCAACTGACAGCGGAGCCTTATGAGTTTACACGGAGCGACGTTCCCGAGGGCCATGTGCTCGTCTTCGGCGACAACTCCGTTGACAGTTACGACAGCCGCTACTGGGGCGCGGTGCCCCTCGATAATATCGTGGGACGAGCGTTCTTTCGCTACTGGCCTGTATCGCCATGGCGAATTGGGACGATTCGAGACGTTCCACCTTCTCGGCGCACCCTTCCATGAAGCGGCCGTGCATGGCGGATGTGGGCTGTTCCGCGGGTGAACTCGGCGATACACTGCTACCAGCTTCACGCGAACCGTCTGACGGGCGTGTGAAGCGTCAGCGTCTGCAAAGGTTCACGGCTCGTCCGTCGAACGGTATTCCTACGAGTTCGTACAGGACTTCGTTTTTGTGTCGTCTCCTTCCTCGGGAGGTGCGCGGCGACACGGAATACCTCACTTTGTCATTGTTTTGTCTGTCATGCTTTTGAGAAAGGAAAACAGCATTTGCCAAAAGTCGGCACGGGCACTTCGTGCGCGCTTCCATAGAGGCTTTTGTCACTCGCTCTAGTTTACGCACCATGCTGAGACGCTATTACCGA
>CAYTDF010000601.1:0-3803 GCA_964436365.1 uncultured bacterium
TCCGGGAAATCCCTGAACTGACTCTGAGCTGTCCCTGAGCAGTCCCTGGATCCCTGTGGGGGGGAATAGACATAGTGGTATACATGTCGAAGAAATCCCTTCAGCATTTCCTAAGGGATCCCTTCGCCATCCGGCGGAGGAATTTCTTCGCGATTCAAACGAACAACGGTTCGTTGTTGTCCAGATTGAAGATCCGGAACCGATGGAGGAACTCGAGGCCATTGCACAGACCGATGGGATCGACATGCTTTTTTTCGGTCCAGCGGACTTCAGCCATGGGGTGGGCACACCGATCGATATGGGGCATCCGGCCGTTGTCGCCGCTCGAAAACGAATCGCGGAGGTCGCCCGTCAGTACGGCAAATTCGCCGGGACGGTGGCGACGCCAGAGACCGTGGCCGAGTATGTCGACATGGGATACGCGTTCATCGCCATCGGTGCGGATGTGCTCGCTCTTGGAAGTTACTTTAATGAGATCAAGTCGGTGTTCGACCGTGTTGACAAGTGAACCCAGGAGGTGAATCGATGGGTGTCTTGGAGCGCTTCAGTCTGAAAGATCGTACCGTTGTGTTGACCGGCGGCGCGGGACGTTTCGGGAGGCAGATCGTCGAGGGATTGGTGCAGGCGGGCGCGCGAGTTTATATGGCCAGCCGGGGGATCGATGCCTTGCAAGAACTCGCGGAGGAGTACTGCCGGCAGGGCCACGATGTGCGCGCTCTGCAATTGGATCAGGGTGAGGAAGAATCGATCCGCAAACTCTACGAAACGATTACCCGAGAGAGCGAGCGTATCGATGTTCTCGTGAACAACGCGGTTCTGCGGCCGATGGCCGACTGGGATTCGCCCGCGAAGGAATTCACGTATAGCATGGAAGTGAACGCCACGGGTACCTTCCTCCTGACGCGGTTATTCGGCGAACGGATGGCGGAGCAGGGCGGTGGCAGTATCGTCAATATCGGTTCGATTCACGGTATGATCGGGCCGGACTTCACGTTGTACGAAGGCTTGGACTGGGGGATGCCCGCGGATTATTTCTATCAGAAGGGCGGGATGATTCAGCTCAGCCGCTATGCCGCCAGCCGCTTGGGCCCGCGAGGGGTGCGTGTGAACACGATCAGTCCGGGCGGTCTCTACGACGGGCAAGATCCTCGGTTTGTCGAGCGCTATAACGCGCGGACTTTTCTCGGCCGGATGGCCAACGATACCGACCTGCAGGGCCTCGTCGTTTTTCTGGCCTCGGATGCCTCTGTATACATCACGGGCGTCAATATTCCGTTGGACGGCGGATATACGTCTAAATAAGGACTTTGTGCCGTCTTAGAGTTTCCCAATCTGGGGTAGCGTGAGCCCGCCGTCGATGCAGAGGACCTGACCGGTGATGTAAGCGGAAGCCTCCGACGCGAGAAAGACCGCCGCTCCGGCGCAATTCTCGGCGGTTCCGATTCGCCCACGCGGCGTGGTTTGTTTCGAGCCATCGGTTGGTGAGCGGTGTGGATGCCGCTCTGTGCTATCCCGGTGACCCCATCCGTGCGTAGATATCGTGAAAGTAACGGCGCAGTCGTTCCTGAACGCGTTCGGGAACGGGCGAAGTGTAGCCGTCGGTCAGTTCTTCCACCTTGCGGTGGGCGCGATCTAGGAGGGAAGGACCCGGCTCATGCTCGTCGCAGTAGTCGAATATCTCGCTGGTAAAGAACTCGTCTCCACGAAGAAACTCGAAGGTCAAGTCGTCGGTCAGGAAATGATCGCCTGGCGTGGCTGCGAGGATGTTGCGGAGACCAAGGTGCAGATCGTCGGTGTCGATTCCTTTGTGCAGGAACCTCGCCGCTCCGAGCCATGCGTGTTGAACGATCATCATTTCCGCGGACATGCCGTTGGCGTTGTAACAGGATCCTAGACCGGCCAGGATGTCCGCACCGGAGCAGTATGCCGCGAGCATGAACAGCATCCCCTCCGCGCCGCTCTGCAAGTCGTAACGGTAATTCATCGTTCCGCCACACTCCGCCGTGCACGGGATGCCGTACTCTTTGGCCATCTGTACTCCGGCCGTCTTCCAAAGCACCTTATCCAAGGTGTAGTAGCGGTCGCGCCCACTTCGCATGTCGCTCACGGAAGGTCCGAGCGTGTACAGAAATGGGTTTCCAGGCTCGATCATTTGTGACAACGCGGCGGTGAAGAGTATCTCGGAGTTGGCCAAGAGCAAGGTCGAAGCCAATGTATAGGGTGATGTCGTTCCCGCCATCGGACAGACCGTCGGCAGTACACAAAATCGATGCGCACACGTCTTGAGGAGAATCTCCGCATTCAGGCGATTCATGGTGAGTGGGGAATTGACGGCGACGGCGCACGTGAAAAGATGACTCCCGGCCAGGTCGTTGTCCTGTGCGAGAATTCGGCCTATGTCGAGCCACCGATCGAAACTCTCTGTGGACGCGGCAAAGACGGCGTTATGTTTTGTGTGGTTGAGCAGGTGCAGTTCCAACGCGCGCAAACTCGATGTCGCATCGTCGAAATCTGTGACCGGATAGTCCATTCGACTCACAAGAGCAACCGACTCGAACTTCTGCGCCAAGACCGTGTGCCGATAGAGATCGTCTAGGCATGGACGCCGGGGCGCACGGGTTTCATAGTCGACGATCCATGGATCCGTGACGATGGCGGAGAGATAAGGAGTGCCCAGCCCGATCTTTCTCTCCTCTCCCAGGACCCCGCGCATCACACAGGTTGAGGGAATGGCGGCCAGGAGCTCGCGCAGCAGTGATTTTGGAATACGAACGCGGCCGGAGGCCTCGTCAACTTCCGCACCCGATCTCTCTGCAACCCGCAAGAGTTCTTCGTGCTGCACAGACGCGCCCGTCTCTTCCAGTACCTCTTCGGTCGCTTCGCGAATTCTCTCTCGCTGGCTCTCCGCCAACACGGTCATCGGATTAAAGACGTTCACCCGCTACCCTCCATTCGGAAACCAACGCCCTATGGACCGTATGGGCGGAATCATAGCAACCGTCGAAAGCCGGAATGCGCTTCCGGTCCCTTCAAATCCTGGCTGACCGTCCCGGCGGCGAGAGCCTTGGATATCTTCGCAAACACTTCGTCGATAGCCGTGCGATAGCGTTCGACGATCTCGTCTGTGTGCGCCAAGGTGGGGTAGATCGAAGTTCCTGCCAAGAAACCTCGCTCCAACATCAGCTGGGTATAGAGTGTTCGCAGTTGGTTTGCTTGTTGACCGTCAAACTGAAAATGAGCGAGACAAGGATAACCGTCATCGACTCGCAGGGGCAAATCGTGTCTCCGCCCCCCGTCTTGCCACGCCTCTTTTACACGCTCACCGATATGCGCGACATGGCTGGGCAGATCGATTTGTTGCAGTCTATCGAGTGTCGCCAGGGCGGCGGCCGGTCCGACCGCCTCCGTCCAGTACGTACTGCTGATGAACGAATCGTGGGCACCGCGCATGGCCTCGCGGCTTCCAATCACTGCCGCGATGGGGTGGCCGTTCCCGAGCGCCTTGGCGAAGATCGCCATGTCGGGTTCAATTCCGAATCTCTTGTGAGCGCCACCATACCAGAGCCGCCAACCGATCGTGATCTCATCAAAAACAAGCAGCGCGCCGCATCGATGGGTCTCGTCGCGCACGAACTCCAAGAAACCGGGCTGGGGATCGTGGTGACGGCACGGTTCCATAACCACCGCCGCAAGCCGACGACCGTGGCGGTCCAGCACCTTCTGGAACTCTTCGGGACGGTCGTAGGTGAACGTGGCCGTCGTGCCGCGCAACGCTTCCGGTGTTCCCGCAGGTTCTAACCCGG
>CAYTDF010000602.1:0-3797 GCA_964436365.1 uncultured bacterium
ACGAACCGTCGCGGGCGGTTCCCTGTTTTGAAGAGACGCGGGCGCTTGCGGGAAGAGGGTTTCACGATTCGCTCGGGCTGGCCGAGCGCAGCTGGGGTTGGCAAGGCTTGACTGAGTGACGTCTCGGCCGATCTCGAAAAGCGATGCTTTGCTACGTTCAACAATACCAGACGACTGCCGACGATGATGTCGTTGTGTCACTCAACGGGATCTGTAGGAATGTGATGAGTCGCACGGCGATCCCCTCGGCGCTCGTGACCGATCCGGTATCACGGCGGATTCTCACCGCGTGGGTTCTTTCGAAAGATGCCCGATGGAAACGGCATGCGGAGCGATGGTTTGACGCCTGCGAGAGAGCCGGTCTCTCTTTGGATCCCGATGAAACAGACCATATCGCTTGGGTTGCTTACAAGATTGGGCGCTTTCAAGAAGCCCGTGAATACCTCAACCGGTCGGAACAACACTGCCCCGCCGGAAACTGGGTGCTGGCCAAGATTCATCTGCGAGAAGGCGAGATCGACGAAGGAATCGAGGTGCTGCGCGGGCTCGTGGCTCATTTTCCGACGGGCGAGATCGACGATGTACGCGCCCATATCGGCGTTCTACAACTGGGGCGTGAGGAGTACGTGAAGGCGCTGGACATGCTGGCCCGTAGCGGCTACTGGACCGACACCGCCTATGTCGCCGAACGTGTGCTCACAGTACAAGAGCTAGAGGATTATCTTAACCGCCATCAAGACGATGTCACGCTCGCTCAATGCCGGTACCGAATCTGGCAATTTAGGGATAGCCGCCCGGTTTTGGAGAACCTGAACTATCTCTTGACGCGGCGTCTCGCCAGGAACGAACAATGGGAAAAGGCGGGAGAATACTACCCGGCCGATCTGAAAGAGACCTTTCAACGATATGGGTTCAATTTGTCGAGGTCTCGGGACGAAACGGTGCCAAAGCGGGAACGTGCGGAAAGTCTCTTTATCGCCGCTCGGCTGACCAGGGAGCAAGGCATGGAGCTCTTGGGCACTGAGGTTCACCCGGACTGGCATATGTTCAACGGCGCGTACAGGCGACCGGGGGCGAATTCCGCGCGTCTTGCCGATGGCCCCCACAAACTTCCGGAAGGCCCGCAAGCACTGGTTCACGCCCTGTCAGCGAGTACGGATGAAAAGCGGAGGATAAACCACCATCTGCCGACGCCATCGACGCGCTTTCACTATCGCCGGGTCGCCGCAGATCTGATGTGGGAGTGTGCCGAATTCTCGCCTGACAACGATCCGCTCACAGCGGCTGCGCTCTACTATGGGGGCGTCTACCTCAAGGACCGCGATCCAAAGAGAGCCGACCGGTACTACAAGGCGCTGGTGCGGCGATGCAAGAGACTTCCATTCAGACAAGAGGCCGACCGGCGGCGTTGGTTTCCAAGGCAGGCCCCACCCGATCCCACGAGCTGAGCGGCGCGAGCGTGCGGATTCCTCCAAGCGCGAATGCAACTGCCGAACGCCCGACTTTCGCGGGCACTTCGTGCGCGTAATCGGAAGAAACTCTCGAGCAACGCTCTACGCCATAGCGGCCTCGACACGATTGCGTCCTTCGTTCTTGGCTTTGTAGAGCGCGCGGTCGGCGAGTTCTACGAGTTCTTCACAAGTTGCATCGTTCTCCTGAAGTGTGGTGGCGAGTCCGATGCTTACGGTAACCTCGATTTCCGTTCCTTTATGAACGATGGGTCTTTCCGCGACGGCAAAGCGGATACGCTCTGCCAATTTCGAGGCGTTCGTGGGCGAGCACTCCGGGCAGACAATCAAGAACTCTTCGCCGCCGTAGCGGCCGAACAGGTCGTGTGAGCGTACGCAACCGTGCATGCGGCGGACCACTTCGCATAGGACAGCATCACCGAACGCGTGTCCGTGCGTGTCGTTGACCCGCCTGAAACGATCGATGTCCGCCATGCAAACCCCGAGAGGAGCACGGGCTCGCTGAGCACGATCCAACTCCCGCTCAAACAGATTGAGGACGCTTCGGCGATTCCAAGAACCCGTCAGTTCGTCTCGCATGGCGAGATCGCGCATCGATTCGCGGGTATGAATCAACTCCGCTTGGAGATTGAGAACTCGCTTGCCAGCCCGTAACCGGACGCGGAGTTCCTCGGGCGAGAAGGGTTTTGTGATGTAGTCATCCGCACCGGAGTCTATCCCTTTGACGATGGACTCGACGGACGTCTTGGATGTCAACAAAAGAAGGTAGACGTACGGTCCCTTGCCCTGCTCCCGCAACATGCGGCATAGATCCACGCCCGATAACCCCGGCAGTTCCGAGTTCAACAGCCCGAGCCTGGGGGAGTCCTCCGCGCTTAAGATATCCAAGGCCTGGGGGCCGGTTTCGGCGGGAACTACCTCGTAGTTCCACTTCTCGAGCGTTGAGGTCAGAAGTCTTCTGACGCTGGGACTGCTCTCGGCCAGTACGATCTTCATCGGGCCCCCTCACCGTAATCGAACTCCCAATTTAGTCATTATACACTTTCCTATGGGAATCCCACTAGTGTGTGGGAAGTAAAACGGCGTGACTTGGATAGGTGACAAGCGTACGTTGTTGCGATACTCTTCGACGTGAGCCCCGGTTACGCTCGGTAAGCCACACCTGCATGGGGGGAGATATGGAGACTCACAAATGGGATGTAGGAGACAAGAGAGTTTTTCTGCGCGGACTTGGGTTGCTGGCCGTCATAGGCGTGGGCTGCCTGGTGTACCTGAGGCCCTGGCTGCCCGAGTACCTGAAACACCAATGGCCCGAAGCCGTGCCGGTTACGTATGAGACGATGACCTACGAGGCATTCCGGCAGAATCCGCCGGAGGGCTTTCTATAAGACGACTGCACGGCTTCGATCTCGGGCACGGTCGAGCTGGTAGATTTGGAGGATGTGGAATACCTGGCGATCGTGCTGGAAGGCGTAACGACGTACGGAGAGCGTGTGCGTTACGGACAGTCATTGGCTGAGGGACAATCCTTCCAGTTCGCTCCTCTGTTGGGTGGCTACTATCGCGCGGCTCTTGAAGGGACGCGACGTATACATACCAACACTCCACAGCGAATCGACCGCCACACGTGGATATCCTTAGCGCCTGGAGAAGCCAAGAACATAGAAATCGATCCACCACAAGACCGAGTGCAGCTCTCGGTCCGTCTGACAGATTCCGGCGGCCGCCCCACACAGCGGGGCTGGCTACGTCTGCAAACATGTCCGGATGGGCAAGCTCAGAGTGCCGTCAATATGCGCTACCAAGCCGAGGTTGACGGTGAAGGCGTCGTGCAGATTCCCAACGTACAACAGGATGTTTACGCTGTTTCGGCCTGGTGCGGGCAAGCGGGTTTGATGATTCAGGACCGTTTGGATCTTCGAGGCAAGAGCGGCGAGGTGACGACAGAATTCAAACTGGACCCGGGTGTATCGATTCATGGGCGAGTCGTCGATCAAGGCGGTGCCGGTGTGGCGGACACATTCGTCTTGGTGTGGAAAGCAATGGACGCCGCGTTCCCTCAAATGGGGCGGCCTGTTTCGCGGATAGAGACGATGGATCAACCCGGTGTGGGTTCATTCTGGACGACCAGTTCGAATGACGGCCATTTCGAACTACCTGGATTGGATAACCGCAGCCGCTATGAACTCGTCGTTTATAAGAACGGGCACCGGTCTGGAACCACCGATATCATTCACCCCTCAATTCGAGGGTTGACGATTCCTGTCACGATAAGACCACCCGACAGCTGGTCTCTGGGCTCGTTCCCTACCCCTCCGAAACAGCCTC
>CAYTDF010000603.1:0-3783 GCA_964436365.1 uncultured bacterium
ATAATCCGTTGGCTGGCCTCTCTTCGAGGTCTCAAGACCGACTCCGGCAATTACGCCAAGAGGTTGCTATGAAAAACTGTCCGCATTCACTCCATTCGCTATCCCCCACGACGCCTGTATTTCCCGTGGCATTTCTCGTCGCATTTCTCGCCTCGGGGACATGGGTCTCCGGTGCATGGGCATCCCAGGCCTTGCCCCTCGGCCCCGATCTGCACAGTTATCTGCTCTGGTCCGCGCCCGCCGGGTACCAACCCGCCAGCATCTTCCTCGATGACGGCGAACTGGTCGTGGAGGCGGACCCCGGCGAGGCCCTGCTTCTGATCGGCCAGCCGGTCTGGAGCGCGCCCGAGGTCGCCTACTTGGAAGCCGTGCCCACGGTTTGGGCGCGCGCCGATGTTTCGGTGAGCGGTGGCGCGGCGAATGTGGCCGCGGTCCTGCTTGTGGAGGGGCCCGACGGCCCTACGGGCGGTCTGGCCTATCACGACCGGCGTCTGGAGTCCGAGAGCGCGGTCCTGTTGGCCGGGCAACCTTCCTCTTTTGTGGGCGGGTACCGGCTAGCGTATCAGGTCGTGCACGCGGGTGAGGGCGGGCGGTCCGTGGTCCGGCTCTCCGGCCTGGAGATGATCTTCGGCCCCTTGAGTGGCGTGACGGCTCTCTCCGCCGGATTCGATGGCACGTTCGACACCGCGCCGACCGAGGCGCTGCTCAATATCAATGACGCCCAAGGGGCAACCGTTCACGATGAGGCGAACGGCGTCATCCAGATCGGTCTGGAGCCCGGGGAAGCGGGGAATCTCCTTTTCCCGGCCAGTTCGATCCCCGAGACAATCGATGTCAGCGCACGGGTCGCGCGGAGCGAACCCGAGGCGGATGCCCCTCCGCTGACGATGCTGGTACTCACCAATGGAACGGAGACGTTGGCGGCTTTCCACGCGCAAGAGAGCCAAGAACCGGAATGGATCGGAGTTAACGGAAACGTGCTCGGCCACGCGGAAGAGGGCTGGATGCTGGTCGTGCAGGCTTACAACCCCGAAAAAGCCTCCGCGCCAGTCGAGGTCATTGTGGACGATCTCGTCATCGGTTCGGTGGAGGCCGCTCTGCTGCCTTTCGAGGCGCAGCCCAGCGCCGGTCCCACGCCCACGGTTGTGCCTTCGTCCGATACCGAGGCTGTTTTGACCCTGCCGTACGAGACGAATGTCGGGAGTCTGCTCTCCATCGGCTTGACCACTTTGGACGGTGCTCGGCTCGAACCCGCGCCGCGCCATGTACGGATCGAATTATGGAGCGATGAGGCCGGAACGTTCCCGCTGTTCGACGGGCACAGCGACCAAGATGGGCGTGTCGACGCGCGGGTGACTGTTCCGGATGTTCCCAACGCCGCCTACACCGTGCGGGTTGAGGTGGAAGGATTGAGGGAGACCCTCGAAGCGCCGCTCAACGTCCGGCAAGGTGCGGTGCTGTTTGTCGAAACCGACAAACCCATCTACCAGCCCGGTCAGACCATCAACGGCCGCTTGGTTTCGCTCAACAACGAACTCAAACCTCTTCCCCAGACCATCGAAGTTACGGTTTCCGACGGGAAGGGGATTCGCGTTTTCCGCAAGACGGTCGAAACCAACGCCGACGGTGTCGGTGCGTTCGAACTGCCGCTTGCCGACGAACTGAATATCGGAACCTGGCGGATCGATGCGGGGGCTGGAGACAGCCTGGCGCGGCTCGATCTTCAGGTGGACCGCTATGTCTTGCCTCGTTTCGAAGTCGGGCTGGAGACGGAGAAGAACTGGTTCTTGGCCGACGAGCCGATCGTCGGCGCGGTGAATGCGGATTACTTCTTCGGCAAGCCGGTGGACGGGACCTATCGGCTGGAGGCGCTGCGCTATGTCGGCGAGTGGGGAACCTACGCCACGGCCACTGGCGATATCGAGCAAGGTGTCGCGCAGATCGAACTGCCCCCTGTTAACTATGTGACCGGGACCTACGGCGATGAGGCCGAGCCGACGCTACAGATCAACCTGACGGTCATCGACGACGCCGGGCATGAAGAATCCACCAGTCTGCTCTATTCGGTTGTGGATTCGCCGATGCAACTCAAGATGATCCCCGAATCGCGGGTCGTCAAACCGGGATTGCCGTTGCAGGTGATCGCCATCAGCGAAGATCCCGACGGGCGGCCTTTCGATGCGCGGCTCTCGCTGGAGGTTGTCTTCCGGGGTGAAGACCTCAGTGAAATCGGCCGGCTCGAACGGCCGGTCACAACAACCGGCGGTCTGGCGATCTTCAATGTCGATGTGCCGGTGAAGACCGCGATCGCCAACCTCTATCTGAAGGGTAGCCAGGGCGGGTATGAAACCGACGCGACCGAGATCTTGAACGCGGCGGCCTCGCCTTCCGCCTCCTTCATTCACCTCCGGCAGGTTAGCGGTGGCGCGGTCAAGGTCGGGGAGAGTGTCGTCTTCGATCTGCTGCGTACGGGACGCGGCACTGTTTATTACGACGTTGTAGCCTCAGGCCGTACGGTTCGTTCCGGCGTGGTTTGGGATTCGCGCTTGGTGCTGCCGATCACGCCGGAGCTCGCGCCTTCTTTCCGTGTGTTGGCGTACGCGATCAATCCGAGCGGAGAGATTTCGGCCGATGCGCTACCCGTGGATGTCGAAGGCCTCCCGGATACAGGGTTGACCGCGACGTTCGACCGTGACGAAGCCCGGCCGGGTGACGGGGTATCGGTCAACATCGACGCCGGGCGGCGCTCCACCGTGGGCGTGGCCATCGTCGACAGTTCGGTCTTCGCTTTGGCTAAGGGACGTCTGAACCTACAACAGGTCTTCGCGGAACTCGAACGAATCTTCATGGAGCCGAAGATCGAAATTCACGACGATCAGAATCTTTTCCCGGAACCGATCGGGACAGTCGGCGCGCGCGAGGTCTGGGACGATCTGGGTATCCAAGTGACCACATCTCCGAGGCTCAACCTCTCGCAGGGCGAAGAACTCGATCCGTGGGGCTTCTGGTTCCAGGACGAAGTTCGCCGGGGACTGCCCGAAGAGTTGTTCTGGCGAGCGGTCGTAGAGTTCGATGACGGTGAAGCGCCAGCCGCTGGGGGCGGACAGGGCGGCGCGAAGTCGGACGAGGAGCCCACACGCGTGCGGCAGCTCTTCCCCGAAACCTGGTTGTGGCGGCCGTTGATCGCCACCGACGACCGGGGGCTCGCCTCGCTGGCGCTCGAAGCGCCGGACAGTATCACCACCTGGAAACTCCACGCCGTCGGCAACTCGGAGGATGGCATCGGGATTACCAGCGACGAACTGACCGTCTTCCAGCCGTTCTTTGTCGAGCCCGACCTGCCCTACGCCGTGATCCGTGGCGATGAATTCCCGCTTCGTGTTCAGGTTTATAACTACAGCGACACGGTGCGCGATGTCGAAGTGTCGGTGGATCTCCCCGAGGCCGTCAATATGATCGAGGGCGAATCCTCGGCCATGGTGCAGGTGCCCGCGGGCGCGGTGCGCGGCGTTGAGTTCAAGATTCAGCCCACCGAAGTCGGGTTGCATACAATCCAAGTGAGTGGCAGCGCAGGCGAACTCGCGGATATCGTGCGCAAACCCCTGCGGGTGGAGCCGGAAGGCGTACGGCGCGACCTCGTGCTGAACGGCATTCTCGACGAGGGCGACGAAGTCGACGTTCCGCTCGATATCTTCGACGAAACTCCGCTGGCCATACCGGAGACGGATATCGAAGGTTTCGGCGTGGTGCCCGATTCGACGCACCGCTATCTCTCCATCACCC
>CAYTDF010000604.1:0-515 GCA_964436365.1 uncultured bacterium
AGCGCATTCCGCGCCGATGCGACTCAGTGACGATGCGGTCGAGAATATCGAACGAGGCCAAGTCGGGATTCACGCGATCGTGTTTGTCATGGCGAAGCGTGCCGAGTTTGAACCAGTTGTGATTGAGGGATGCGAAAACAACGTCAAAGCCGTTGTCGCGTGTGTCTTTGAGCATCGCATCGAGTACAGCGGGGTCCGCAAAGGCCTCGAAATTCGTGTGCACGATGTGTTGATTCATGTACACAGCGAAGAGATAGGCGCGAAGGTCGTCCGCGTCGTTCCCCTGAATGGCATACTTGTTACCCACATGCGTCAGGAACCCACGAATACCCCCGTCAGAATTGGGTTGGACATTGACGGTACCTGTATGCCCGTCGAGGTCGGGGTCTCCACTCGTCGTGGTGAAGCGCCACAGCCCCGGTCGAGTGCCCGTGAAACGGAACGCCCAGCGATTCTCGCCCGTGTAGAACATCTCCGTTCGATGCGTCGCCTTCGACTTGGCGTGTGTAAAGGTG
>CAYTDF010000604.1:530-3783 GCA_964436365.1 uncultured bacterium
CGTAGGGCGCCCACATCGTCGCGGATGTCTCACCCAGTTCGGCGGCACGCACACCGGTCAGTGCGCACGCGAAGAACGGCAAAACCAAGAACAAGCGTCTCCTATACGAACCCTTCATATCTTCCTCTTTAGCCGGTTCAGTCCAGCCGTCTCAGCGGTTAAACTGGCTCTCGACGCTATTCGGATCGACACCCTCACCCAAAACAAAGACCTTCTTCACGCAACTAAAGTCGTTACTCAACAATCCAATTCCCCGGCTGCGGCCACCGACTACCTCGACAAAACCGTCCGTGCCCGCGGGTGGGCGGCATCCCCGAATGGTGACGTCCCTAACGTTGTTCAGAAAGATTTGCGGCGCTACATCGTCTGCCGTTGGCGTCCTGAATGAATCGAGGGTCAGATCGGTGACATCATCGCAAATCATGGCATGACGCGTATCCGGCGATTCAAGAGAGAAGCGGACATCTTCGAACTTCAATCCGTCAACGTGTCGACTGTAGAAACCGTAGGTGGGTACCCCCCGGAACCTCGAAGCGGAAGGATATTCCAACATCTTCGCGGGCACGTCGATGTCCGGCTGGTCCTTTGTGCCGCCGCCCTTGCAGGCGATACGGATGTTATCGAAAAGAACGTCCTCGATGGGGCGATCGGGTTGACCGATTACAATCCCTCCGATCAGCGCGTTCGAGGCTGTGATGTTGCTGATCACCACTCGTTTCAGCGTTCCCGGTACGGGTTTGTCCATATCGCGGCCCCGATTTCCCAAGCGTATGAAGATTGGAAAACGCACATCGTCCATGGCGATATTGGTTATGGTTAGGTCATGAATATTCAAGCCATCCACCGAGATGAGGGCGATGCCCGAAATGGGCGGCGTAGGTTCGCGATAGTCTACCTCGCTCTTGTAGGTAGTCATCACGCAATTCGATACCGTGATATGTTTGAAATCCCCTCCGGATTCGGTCCCCAGTTTGAAAGCGTTGCAGCTGGTTGCGATGACACAGTTCGTCACCACGATGTTCTCGGTGGAGCGGCGGTACCCCAGAGAGAAACTCGCCTTGGGCACGATGGCATCGTCCCAGGTTTCGATATAGCAGTTCGCGATCCGTACGTTCTGGCAGCAGTCGGGGTCGATACCGTCGCAATAGGAACTGAAGATGGATATGCCGTCGATGTTTACAAAATCCGTTCCCAACATGCTCACGGCGTAATTCCCAGCGTTGCGAATCGTGATGTCGCGAATCGTCACGTGTTTGCACCGCTTCAAGCCGATCGTTTTGGGACCCGTCCGGCCAGTTCGATTGCTGTCGATCGTTCCCGCACCGACGATGGCGATGTTTTCGGCATCCTCAGCCCAGATCAGCGAAAAGTGAAAGAAACTCGTCTCTTCATCGGAATCGTTTTTGAAGCCAAGTTCCTCGAAAGGGTCGAAATCTTTATCCTCGGTACTCGCCAAGATTGTGGCTCCATTGTCGAGTTCGAGAGTGATTCTGCTCTTCAGCTGGATACTGCCGCAGAGATAGGTACCCGGTGCGAAATAGACAGTCCCGCCGCCCCGCTCCGCGCAGGTGTCGATGGCGCGCTGTACAGCCGATGTATCGATGGCGACCCCATCGCCCTTCGCTCCGAAGTCGCCAACCGCGTAGACTGCGCGTTCACCCACGGGAACAGCACAGACCAGTCGTGCACTCCAGCCGAGGCCAAGCGCTACTAGCAGCAGAGTGTGTAACAGGCGTGTCGCGTTCATTCGAATTCTCCCGGTTGGATTGGCTGAGCGCGGGATGGATCCATCACCCATGCCTCACCAGTGTAATCGCTGTCCGACGGAGTGCCACCCCGGCAGAAACTCCCCAACCCCAATCTTGGCAGTCTCCACAAAATAGGGCCTCACACCGAGCGCGTAGGGATGTCATGCCGGCACATTCACACAACGCAGAGAACGACGCTTGCATATGCTTGACCCATCACCAGACCGGGAATACCCTCTTCATAAAGAGAGATACTATTCCCCACGGCGTGCGTCTCTTGCAGGCTGCCCTCTTGGGATAGAAACGGGACGGATTGGACAAATGAACCGAGCACTTATTCTTTTCGCGACGGGACTGCTACTGCTTCCGGCCGCCAGCAGTGAAGCAGCGCCACTCGGCAAGCCGGGACTCACAGCGACATATCTCCACGAGAGAGGAGATACGATCCCCGCGTCTGTCGTCGAGACCCTGACCGTAACTCTCGGGCCGCTGAGCGCCGAAGAGGGGACCCCGCTCCAATGGCTTCGCCTGCAAGCCACAAAAGCGAACGGCGAATCGTTCAAGGTTTGGGCTCTCACCGCACAGTACCCATCTCCAAGTTTGGCAGCGGCAAAAGAGACAGTAACTCGCTATATCCTGCAGGAGGGTGCGAAACAACCACTGGAGTTCCGGCACGAGTATACGGGCGAAGCGGTTCTGCCATGCCTGGGAGCGTGGCCCTATCTCTTCCCTCGAGCCAAGGACGATGAAGCCTCCAGCACTCTCTTCCCGCCCAAGGTTTCGTATCTCGGCAACGTCTATCAGCGCAAGAGCCTGAAAGAAGAAGAGAGCGCGACTCCGCCACGGGAGATCAAGACGCTCGAACTTCTACCGGATATGTTGCTCGGCGTCCCCCACAACGCCAGACAGAAGGACCCGACCCGGCTTTACGACGAGTCCGATTATGAGTTAGTTCGACTCACGAAGGACAACTACGAAGAGATGATCGATGCCGGTATGACCTGTCTCCGCGTGGATGCGGAACAGAAGACCTGGATTATCGACCGTAATGTCTTCTTCTGGGGAGTCGGAGGAAAGGATGTCCGGTACCCAGAATGTCTCTATCGCAGTAACTATCTGGGCCCGGCTCTTTTCCTGGACGAGCCCGCGGTCTGCACGCGGGATCACGTGGTCCGCCCTCGCATGAAAGAAGACCCCGAAAAGCGAAAGACCATCACTCCCCAAAGCGTCCTCGAAGATTTCACGAAGTACTTTCACGAGAAGAAATATGAGGGTGCCGCCACCTCCCTGCTCCGGGGACTGTCCGCACGGCCCGACGTCGAGATCGGCGACATGGCGTTCCTGCAGCAGAATCTCTACACATGGGAGACAATGGTCGCGACGGCTATGCACCAGCTCGGTGAAGGAGGAGCCAGTCCCCCTGCGGCGATCGTGTTCGAACCCGCTGGCCGCGTGGGCACACGAAGAACTCTTCCCGAGATGAACATGGCTTACGGGTGCCAGAT
>CAYTDF010000605.1:0-3777 GCA_964436365.1 uncultured bacterium
GTGGCGGGCGATGTGAACGGTTTCTTTAGAGCGACCGATGGCGCGGGCGCTGGATTGGGTACGGTGTTGACCCAAATGAGCCGCGTGAGTGATAGCCACGTTGCCGACTTCTTGATGGCCTCGAGCTACGGCATCGTCGATCAAGACGCTTTCCTTACGCAAATGTCGGGAGTCGCGGATGGAGATGTCGATGCGTTTGTGAAAGCGACGTCTGCCTCAGGAAACAATGGGGGCGCGTTTCTGACGCAGTTGCAGCGAGTCGATCGTTCAGAGCAGAGCGCGTTTATGGCCCAGGTGGCGGGGGCCGGTGGAAATGCTTCTAGGCTTGTGGGGCAGATGAGCCGCGTGAGCGATGAGGATCTGAGTACGTTCCTGAGCGCCGCAGACACCGCCGGGAATCAGAGGACCTTCCTGCAGGCGATGGAGCGGGTCGACGATGCCGATGTCGGCGCGTTCGTATCCGCAGCCGACGCGGCGGGTGAAGATGTCGATCGTTTCGCACGCGGCGTGCGAGCTGTGCTTGACGAGGATGTCGGGAACTTTGTGGCTGCTGCGGAGAACGCGGGAAGCCGTGTGGGGGATTTCCTCAACCAGGCGGGCCGCCTGACGAACTACGATACGAAGAGCGATTTCTTCTCGCTGGCCGCATCGACAGGCGACCAGACCGGCGCGTTGCTGACGCAGATGGAAAGAGTCCGTAATAGCGGCGATCTGAACAACTTTGTGGCCGTAGCGGAATCGGCCCAGGCGGATGGGCGTCTCAACTCGTTCCTCAGCGATATGAGCCAAGTGGCCGACGACGATCTCGGCGCATATCTGGATATCGCCGCCACCGAGGGTGATGAGTTCGCGGGTGTTATTAACTCCGGGAGCGTTGACGTCGGTGGCGTTACGGTGAACAACCTGCAGATGTCCACCAACGATGCGGGCGAGGCCATAGTGACCGGTCAGGTGGCGCTACCCGGAGGTATGGGGACGGCGAACGTTCAGCTGGACATCCAAGACGGGGAGGTTGTCGGCGCATTTACGACCGACGACACGCTGAGTTTCAATGTCGCGGGCAACACGCTCACGATGAACGCCGCACCCGGCGAGAATCTGATTACGCTTGGCAGTGACGGCTCCTTCAGTTTCGCGGGCTCGGTGACTGCGAAAATCGGCGACCAAAGCGTCACCGTTCAAGACGCCGACTTTACGTTCGGGAAAGACGAGAATGGAAGCGAGTTCATTAGTGTCGGTGGCACCTATGAAGTCTCCGATGCGACGGCGAGCGCAACCGTCGAATTCAATAAGAACGGCACCGTATCGGCGGAAATGGGCTTCGATGCCGAACTGTTTGGCGGCGCTCTGCCGGGGTTGGATAAGGTCACCGGTTTTCTAGAGACTATCGGCCTTGAAATCGACACGGCCGAGACGGCGAGTATTTCCTACAATAGCCAAACGAAATCCTTCGCCTTCGATGTCGCGGGGATATCGGGTTCCTACAATGACACCACCAAGGAATTCTCGGTCGGTGGTCTGTCGACCGGTGCGGGGATCAGCCTGGGGCTCGACAACCTCACGATTAACGGGACGACCGGATATGTGTCCGGCAGTGTCAGCGCCGGAGTAGGCGTCGGGGCCGGAGGATTGGGCGTCGATATCTCACTGGCGAACTTCTCGTTCGAATACGATCCCAGTAAGGACGGCGCGATTACGCTGACCGGCAGTGTGGGTGTTGCCGGTGCAAACCTGAGCGCGACGGTGAAGTTGGGGCGTACGGACGGTGTGTACGGTGTCGATTCGATATCGTTCGCGGCGAACTTCGATCCAGCGATCACCGAGGCGGCGAGGGCCTTGGCCAACGATGTGGCGGCCGGTCTGACCAGCGCGTACTCGGCAGGTGCGGCGTTCGGCAACCAGGCGATCTCGGACCTCGGTACCTTCGCGGGGGATAATCTGAATAACTTTGCCACGGGATTGGCCAATGCCGGAGCCGATGTGACGAGTTTCCTCGGAAAGACGGGCGGCCTGATTGGCGACGATCTCAACAACTTCTTGACCTCTGCGGGGAAGGCTGGCGATCAGCTCGGAACATTGATTAGCGCCCTCGACGCTCCGGACATGAACGATGTGAGTTCGTTCCTGAAACAGGCGGCGAGTATGGATAATCTGCAATCGGAACTCGGCAAAGGATTGGACAGCTTCAAGAATGGGCTCGGCGATCTGTTTGGGTTCCTTCCCGCTTTTCCCGATATAAATTTGCCGGACCTTCAGTTACCGAGTTTCGAACTGCCCGACATAGACTTCCCGGAAATTGTGATTCCCAAGATCGAACTGCCTAAGATTGAAATGCCCAAGATCAGCGTGCCAAAGCTGTTCTGAATTCCTTCTCGTTAGGAGTTCGGCGAGTTGGCTGAATACTCTTGCATTTCATTTGTAGACATCTTGGCGTCTTGTTGACGTGCTCTGTCGTCGGCGTACCCTAGCGGCGCCGGTGAAACGGGTGCTCTGTTTCGCCACGAAGGGATCCCGTGTCGCCAAGGTGGGTTTAATCATGAGTATTCTCGAGCAGTTGGGCGTGGTTCCAATCGTCAACGCGGCGGGCACATTGACTCGTCTCGGTGGGACACGCGCGGCCCCCGGAGTTTTGGACGCTATGCGTGAAGCGTCGCAGGTCTATCTGCCGATGGAAGAGCTGCAGGCGGCGGCTTCGAGGCGGCTGGCTGCGGTTACCGGCGCGGAGGCGGGGCTGGTCACCTGTGGCGCTTCGGCGGCAATGACGCTCGGCACGGCGGCCTGCTTGACAGGGCTGGACATCGACAAGATGGAACGGCTGCCCGACACGTCCTCGATGCCCAATCGTGTGCTCGTGGCTGAAACACACCGTACCGGTTACGAAAAAGCGGTTCGCATTGCTGGCGCGGAGCTGGACGTGATTGCGGGACGCGTAGAATCCGCTACCGCCTTCGAGCGCGCATTCACCGATTCGACCGCGGCTGTGCTGTATACGGTGGAATGCGGTGAACCCGAGTTGAAGGCGGTCTGTGATGTTGCCCATGCTCACGGCGTTCCGGTGCTCGTGGATGCCGCTGCGGAACTGCCTCCTCCGGGTAATCTGAGATCGTTTGTCGAAACGGGCGCGGATCTCGTCGCTTTCAGCGGTGGCAAGATGTTGTGCGGACCGCAGAATTCCGGGCTGCTTGTCGGGCGTAGAACGTTGATCGCTTCGGCCGCGCTGCAGTCTCTCGATATGCATGTCGACTCGGAACTGTGGCGGCCGCCGTCGGATTTCATCGATGTCGAGGCGCTTCAGCGGATTCCAACGCATGGAATCGGGCGGGGCATGAAAGTCGCGAAGGAGACCGTCGCGGGTTTGATGGCCGCTTTGGCGATGTTCGAAGGCGCCGACCACGATCGCGAGGCCGAGCGGTTGCAGGACTCGGTTCGCGAAATCGGCGAGCGGTTGGACGGTTTGTCTTCCTGGTGTGTGGAACGCACGGTCGCAACAGGGACGCGGCCTGAAGTGCCCATGGTCGAGATGCGCTGGGTGGGGCCGGGCGACGCGGCGGCACAAGCGAAACAGACGATCCGTAATCTCCGCAAGGGCTCCCCTCCAATCCATGTCGATGAGAGGCGCTGGCGTGAGGGCGTCATCGGGCTCAACCCTCTCTGCTTGAATCGACAAGAAACGTCACTCCTCTGTTCGCGAATCCAGGAGTTGACGCCTCAATTGTAGGGTTTGTGGGAGTATGTGCCATAGTTAGTTGAATTTGAAGCGGCTCCCAACCTCTGGTT
>CAYTDF010000606.1:0-3482 GCA_964436365.1 uncultured bacterium
AGTTCCTACAACCTGCATCACATCTTCCGCGTCGATCCTGTAAGCGGTGCAACGCTCGACCTCGGCAATCCGATCCCTTCGCAGAGCGGTGAGGTCTACGCCTTCGCCAACGACGGACCACGGATGTATATGGCTTCCTACACCTACGCCCGGCTCTCGGTCTACGACACCGAAAAGCCATGGCAACCCGGCACAAACCCCCGGCTTCTCGGTGAGCTAGAGCACGAGCAATATCGAACGCCGGGCCTTGTCGTCGGGCCGGACAAGAAACTCTATGTGGGCAGCACACCGGCGTATGGGAAGATCGGCGGCGCGCTCTCCGTATACGATCCGGAGACCGAGAAAATCGAAGTTGTCCGCCATCTCATCCCCAACCAAAGCGTGGTCTCGCTGGCGGCGGATTCTCGCCGAGGCTGGATCGTGGGCGGAAGTTCGATCCAGGTCGGACTCGGAGGCGATCCCGTTGAAGAGGACGCTCATCTCTTCGCCTGGGATTGCACGCAAAAGAGACTCGTCGCCGATTTCGTGCCGGTTCCAGGACAAGGTGCGATCCATCACGTTTTGCCCTTGCCCGATGGAACGGTTCTGGCCGCGTGTGGGGCGAAACTCGTGCATGCGGATGTGGCGGCTGGAGAAGTTCTGCGCAGTGAGCCTTGGCCCGGTGGCGGAATCACCGCCATGGTCACGCACGGCGGGGAAATCACCATCAATAGTGGGGGCGGTCTCTTCGCCTTCGATCTCGAACGATGGCAGGCGCGCAAACTCGCCCCAGGTGGGAGTTTCCTGGCCTTCGACGGTGCAGGGTCTGCCTATTACGCCCGCGGCCCCGAACTGTTTCGAGTGCAAGGCGATCCGCCGAGGTGAAAGCGAGCAAGTTCAAACTCGCCCCAGAGTGACCCCACGGTTCGAGTACTAGAGAACTCGTGCGACCTATGATACCTTTCTTCATGGCCTCCTCCGACGTGGAAAAGAATTCCGGCTCTCCTCCTCACTCAGCCTGGACCCCGCTGCTCGTTCTGCTGCTCGGGCTCTTCACGCTGGTTCTCTTGCGCCACGCGTGGGTCGCGGAAGATGCCTATATCACGTTTCGAACGGTTGCGAATTTCGTCAATGGCCATGGTCTGGTTTGGAACACCGGTGAACGTGTTCAGACGTACACGCACCCGCTGTGGATGGCGTTGCACATCGTTCCCTTTACGCTCACACGTGAGTTCTTCTTCACAACGATCGCACTTTGCGTTGCCACCTCTCTCTCGACCGTTGTTCTCTATGCCTACAGGGCGGCGGATTCTCCAGCGATGGCCGTCATCGGCCTGCTCGGCCTACTCGGCTCGAAAGCGTTCATGGATTATTCAGCTAGCGGATTGGAAAACCCGCTGGTTCACCTCACACTCGTCCTGTTCGTCATTGAATATCTACGGACGAACAGACGGCCAAACCGCCTACTCTGGCTTTCGCTTTTGGCCTCCATGGGACTGCTGACCCGGCTGGATACGATCTGTTTCTTTTTTCCCGCGCTGGCGTGGGAGACCTGGCGAGGAGAATCAAAGAAGACGATTGGACTCGTTTTGTTGGGATTGACGCCAATCCTTCTTTGGGAACTGTTCTCTCTTCTCTATTACGGATTCCCGTTTCCCAATACGGCGTACGCCAAGTTGGCAACCGGCATTCCTCGCGGACAGCTCATCCAACAGGGATTCTCGTATCTCTTACAGTCTCTCGCTTACGATCCGATCACATTGTTCCTGATCGGTGTGGGCGTCTTCTCACCCGTCGTCACACGGCAATGGCGGCTCGCACCCTTGTCAATCGGCATCGTGTTGAATCTTCTGTACGTGATTTCGGTGGGCGGTGATTTCATGTCCGGCCGATTCTTGAGCGCTTCGTTGTTCATGTCCGTGGTGGTTCTCAGCCGGAATGGCTTCCCGTTGAGCAACCATCTCTTCACGCCCATGGCCCTCACGGTGGTTTTTGTTGGATTGCTCGCGCCGTATCCTACCGTCTTCAGCACTGAAGATTACGGACGCGATAAACCGTTCGCAATCGGCCACCAAGGAATCGCCGACGAACGAGCGGGGTATTACTTTGACTCCTGTCTTCTCCGCGCCAGCCGGAGCGTAACCATGCCTGCACATCCATTCGTGCAGGAAGGAATCGCACTGCGTAACAGTGGAGAAAAATTCCAACTCAGACAGACGGTCGGGTACTGTGGATACTTTGCCGGACCCAAGGTGCATATTCTGGACCAGTGCGCTCTCACCGATCCCTTGTTGGCCCGTCTGCCGCAGATCCAAGGAGACGCCTGGCGGATTGGACATTACCTGCGGGAAATCCCCGAAGGGTACATCGAAAGTCTACGATCCGGGCAAAATCAAATCGCAGATCCAAACTTGGCGGCCTATTACGATCGACTGTGCATCATTACGCGCGGGCCGCTTCTTTCGTTCGAGCGTCTTGCCGCGATCGTCAAGATGAATCTGGGCTATTACGACGATCTGTTGCCCAAGTAGGCGGAGGGCTCGGCCGCGTGCCGGACATCCCGCATCAGGTGCACACGGCAGGCTCCCGGTTGCAAGCGGTTATGGTAGGCTGGCGCGAGCAGCCATGGACGAAACGACAGTTTCTACCGAAAGACCGGAGTACCGGGACAATATCGTTATCGTATGCCTGGCGATGATCGCGACCGGCATCGCTCTGGGATCGTATCTCCGCGTCCAGCCGTATATCGCACTGCCCTTCGACGACAGCTACATCCACCACGTCTTCTCGCAGAACCTCTTTCAGACCGGCTATCTCACATTCAACGGCGAAACCCCGACCAGTGGAGCCACAAGCCCGCTCTATGTTTTCGTTCTTGCCATTGTGAGCAGATTCGTTACGGACGCGATGCTCGCCTCCTTCACAATCGGAATCGTCTGCCATCTGCTGACGGTCCTGCTTACGGCGCTCTTGTTGCACCGTCTGGGCTGCGCGCGTTGGGTCCGGTTGGGAACCGTCATTCTGATGGCGAGCAATGGTTTTCTGATCGTCGACGCGCTGAATGGGCTCGAGACGTCGCTGTTTCATCTGCTCTCGATGACCTGTATCGCGCTCTGGCTGAAGGGCGCGAACGGAAAGACCGCCATCGCGTTCGGTTTGGCTTTGGGGGCGCTGGCCGCGACACGCCCCGAGGGAGTCTTCTTCACTGCGGCATTCGTATTGGCCTATTGGTGGAGGCAGTCGCACACACAACGAAGGCTCTGGCCTGACCCACTCGAAACGGCGACGCTGCTTGTTCTACTTGCTCTCGTGCTTCTGGCGTTTCGGTGGCAAGACCTTTGGGTCGGCAACACGGCATCGGCCAAACTGGTTCTTTTCGGCGAGTTGAACGATCCCTTCTACGAAAAAATACGCACCATGGGACGCTCACTGAGCGGTTTTTGGCTCCCGCATCTGGGTTGGCTCTTGTGTGCCGCTGCAGGGATGGCCGTGCGCTTGAGAGA
>CAYTDF010000606.1:3492-3763 GCA_964436365.1 uncultured bacterium
GTCGGTGTGCTCCCCCTCGCTTGGGGCGGAGCCATGGCGGCAATCTACGGGGTCTATTTCTTCGTCGCGCCGAGTTCGCTGACGCATCTCGACTACCGCTATCAACACATCTTCCTGCCTCCCCTGCTCTTCTTTTGCGGACTGGCTATCGACGGTTTCTTACGGAGTGACTTTTCAACACGCCGGATGTGGACGCGTATCGCTATTGGATTGCTGTGTATGGTCTCTCTCGTTCATGGGCATCGCTCCTCTCGCGACTTGTACCGGTTCT
>CAYTDF010000607.1:0-3757 GCA_964436365.1 uncultured bacterium
GGACCAAAAACATGAAATCCCAGCGCCACAGAGCATAGAAAAGTAGACTGAAAGCCCCCATAACGTACGGGCGGAAACGGTTGCCCGCCAACCACGAGACGCTGACGGCCACTGTGAGAAACAATAAATACCCCAGACTATTGAAGAGCATTCGGTTGCGCCTCCAGTCCGGCCATGAAACGGTCTACCGCCTCGCCGAGCACACGATGCCCGTGATCTTTGATGTGAAAGACATCGAGCAGCTGCGATTGGGTGACCCGGAAGTCCTCGAGCGGGACAATATCGTGCAGATCGACGTACGCCGCGCCCTCCCTGCGGCATCGATCCGCGAAATCCTCGAAGTAGGCGTTGTATTCCTCTGGATCGTAATAGGCGAGACCACCGTATTGGGGATGCGGAATTCGATAGAATACGAGCGGAACGCCGTCCTCTTTCGTGACGCGAAAGAGACTGTCCAACGCCTTCTCGTTCCATGCCACCGTTTCCTGAGGCATAGAACCGGATTGGATGGTGCGGAGCTGGCTGCCTCTTACCAGCCGGAAGACCGAACTCACCAGACCCTCCAGCCGATAGCGCGCCTGTAAACTGCTCCAATGACTCACGTTGTTCCGGTCGGCGTAGGGCTGCCAGGCCCCCTCCAAAGAGCCTATGAGATATCGTTCGAGCCTCTGTTGTGGGGTGCCGGCGGTCGCGTTTCCCTTGGAATCCCCCCCCTGTTTGAGTTCCCGCCGGGCTTGGAGCAGATTCTCAATCCCCGGCCCCCACCGCTCTACAGCGTCGCTGTCCAACGGCGGGAGGTCATCCAATACCCACTGTCGTATTCCCACCGTTCCCAGATTGGCATAGGTGAACGCCACGATCATCGAATCCGGTAGACAACCGGCTTCGCGAAACCGTAGATAGGTCCCGAGAAAGTCGTTCATATTGGCGAAGCCGAACGCCATGACCATGTAGTTGAGCCGTGCGCCACGCTTCCTCGCACTCTCATTGGCGTAGTAACACGTGGAGTTGTCACCTCGATCGGAACGGAAATCGGCGATGCCGTGCACCTGAGAGTTGCTTACCCAGAGGGCGAGCCTGTTGTCATCTTGGGTGAATGTCTGAAACGAGTGGCGGAGTTCCTCTGTCAATCTATTACCATTGACGTGCTGGTCCCGCACAAACGTCTCCCGTCCCCCCATCCCCTGCATACGGAGCGCAGTCTCGAACGAATCGAAGTCGTGTAGGCCAGTCGCGACCGAGACAAAAAGGACGAGCCCCACGAGTACCCCCGCGAGAACCGCGGCTTCGCCGCTTCCGAGACCGGTGCGTACGCGTTCGGCAGGAGATGGAATGTTGGAATCGTTCTTCATTCAATCCGCAGTGTGGTCAAAATCTCGAGTGCTTCTCTGTAGTTAACTGCCGATTACCGCCGTGAGGAGCGGCTTTCCAGGCGCGTAGGACGATACCGTCCGCTATAAGGTATGTCACGGGGAGCGTTTCTGGGATTCTCCCCGGTCATCAGATTCCATGAGCCTGCCGAGGACCTGGCTGAGTTCCAGCATTCCCGCATTCAAGTCGTGGTTCGCCCGCACGTATTCCCTTATGTTGTCCCCCAGGCGAGCTCTTCGGTCTGAGTCGGAGTGAAGCGAAGCGAGCCCCTCCGCCAGGCGCTCGAAGTCACCGCCCGCACAGACGCCACACGCGTGGCGCTCGAACATCCCATCCGGATCGACCGCGAACGACAAAACAGGGACGCCGTACTTCCCGGCTTGCAGAAATGTGTTGGGGAACCCCTCGAAGACGGATGTGTTGATGAAGACGAAGGCTCGCTTGAAGAGCGTCTCGATCTTGTGAAACGGGACACCCTCAAGGATGTTGACGTTTGCCGGTTTGGCTTGCTGTATCCGCTCGAAGCGATCGCGCTCCGCACGATTCATCTGAAACTGGATGTTCGGGAAACGCTGGGCCAACTGGATCAGAACCTCAGGCCGTTTGACACCATCCGACTTCCCAATCCATAGCGCCACTTTCTCCTCCGTGCGTTCATCGGGATCCGTCTCGGGCGTGGACTCTAGGTCGATGCAACTGCGCACCGTGACGGAGGGCTTCCCAAAGCGCTCTCGCAATAACTCACTCTGTGTGGTTGTCTGAGTCACGACGAGGTCGGCCCTCGCGATCGAATAATAACAGAGGTCCACGCGTGAGCGATAGGCGTTCATCTTGCGGGAGTCAGGCCTGTAATCCTCGGAGAAGTCGACGTCGCTACTGCCGAAAAGCACGAACTTCTTACCAGCCTCCTCGCAAAACGCGGCTACCTCCGCCGAAAGCCAGGTGGCACCGAAAGCGCAGTAGATATCCGCGTCGATCCGTCCATAGAGATGCGTCTTCCGACTCGCGACACGGTACGTGCCGAGACGATCGCATTGCCCCAGCCGACAACTCAACCAATCCACCCCCCGAGTCCAGACTTGATAGGCAAACGCGGCGGGAATCTCAACCACCATCCTGGGCGTGACCCGCCGGAACGCGAAATAGGGGAAGCGAGAGCTTCGTATGAGATGCTTGGATAGCTGTAACCAGGATTGAGCCTGTTTCTCGGGACTTGGGTAGCAGGGATGACGATGCACGACGACACGGCCGAAACGCTCTACGTCCGGCTGACCGTGATCGAAGACCACGAAAGAGATATCGTTGTCTGGGAGTTTCGAGAGGCCGTCGGCAAAAAGCCACGAACGAACCTCGGCTCCCCCGAATGAAGAGAGCGTCTCCGGTTGGAAGAGCGGGTAGGAATGGATGTTGACAATACAGATTTTCAGCATCGTTCAAGAAAATCCCCGGGCACTGAGAGATGTTCGCGCTGCCGGGCGTGGGATCGGCATCAGATGGCCTTCCGAGAGCGCCCGTCGGTTGCCCGCGTGTGTCTGCGGAACGGACGATCATACCCATGAGGCAGCCCAGACTGAACCTCACGTAGGCGGTGGGCCTTTGCGAGACACGCCCGGGTTCGCTACAGCACTGAACGTTCGGCGGCCTCCGCGTGTATCGAGAACGGCAGGGAGACGTACCATGGCGAAAACCCCAGCGTAGCTCAGTTGGCAGAACAACCGATTGGTCATCACAACAAGCCGGTCTTTGCGCTTTCCCGCACGTGGTGGGATATTTCTGTAACTCACTGAAAAACCTGGTCTGCATCTGCGAGAGCGCCGTGTATGTCCAGTCCTTCGTGTGGGTATCGATCTGCCCCAGAGCGACGCCGGTCGCCGAGAACCAACACGCGGTCTTGAGATTGCGGGTCTTCGAGACTGACGGTGTTTTCTGTCATAGACAGACGTGGTCGTGAAGAGCAGTGTTTGACTGTCGTCAGGCCTCGAAAACAGCCTTGCGGCAGACGGAGAGATACCGTTCGTCAAGCACGGAGAGGGCAGGACTTGCCGGGTGACATTTGTCCGCGAGGACCTGGACCGCTATATTCGTCGCAGAAGGGCAGCATAGCGGCCTGATGGTCAAGATTGGTCAAGATTGGTCAAGATTGGTTTTTCAGATGGCTGGAAGCCTTGATGCCGGCGTAGCTCAGTTGGCAGAGCAACTGATTTGTAATCAGTAGGTCGCGGGTTCGAGTCCCATCGCCGGCTCTTTGATTTTACTGAACTTATGGAACCCGCTAAATGGCGGGTTTTTCTTTGGGTAAGCACTGGGTAAGCATTTGGGGGTAAGTCAGAGCCAGAGTCAATCCCATTTCTAGTTGATTTTAGGCGGCTCCTTCTGTCTTCATTTC
>CAYTDF010000608.1:0-258 GCA_964436365.1 uncultured bacterium
ACCGCTGCTAAAGTAGATACCTGGAACAACTATCATGGATACGTCTCTAAACATAGCAACGATTATCACAGCTATCGTGCTCATCACGGTGATACTCATGCAGGTTCGCGGCGCAGGAGCCGCTCTGTTTGGCAGTGCTGAGAGCACCTTCCGTACACGCCGCGGTGTGGAAGCCACCCTGTTCCGGTTCACCATTCTGCTCGGCGTCCTGTTCGTCCTGCTGTCCATAACCAGCCTACTGCTGTCCTGAACCCGGCC
>CAYTDF010000608.1:268-3755 GCA_964436365.1 uncultured bacterium
AACTCGTGAACACGCACCAAAAACTCTCAATACGCGCCAGGAACTCGTGTCCACGCCGAGCACGTTCTCAGATGGGCGCCAGGAACTCAAGTTCACGCCGGGCACGTTCTCGGATGCCCGGCCCGGTCGTCACGCTCCTCACTGACTTTGGCCTGACCGATTCCTACGTTGGCGCCGTGAAGGGCGTTGTCCTGGGGATCAACCCGGCCGTGCAGCTGGTTGACATCACACACCACGTCCCGCCACAGGACGTGCTCCAGGGCGCCTTCCATCTGGGACAGGCGTGGAGCCTCTTTCCCGCTGGTACCATCCACATGGCCGTTGTTGACCCTGGCGTTGGCACGGAGCGACGGGCACTGCTGGTGCGCGGCAAGGGTCATTGGTTCCTGGCACCCGATAACGGCCTGCTCACCTTTGTGCTGCCTCCGGAGCGGATAGATGGGGCCGTTTTGCAGCCTTATTCCGCGAATGTACCGGACGGCTTCCACGCCTATGCGCTTACAGACCAGCGTTACTGGCGGCAGCTGGTTAGCGCCACCTTCCACGGACGCGATATCTTTGCGCCTGTGGCGGCGCACCTCACCCTGGGCGTTGCGCCGGAGGAGTTGGGCGAGCCTGTGGATACTCTGACCAGGCTTGCTGTCCCAGCGCCGCAGTGGCAGGGGGACACCCTGCAAGCGCACGTCTTGCACGTGGACCGGTTTGGCAACGTGGTCACCACCGTGCCTGCTGAAGCGCTGGCTGGCGTCGCTGCCATGGAGGTGGAGTTGAACGGTATGCAGGTGCGGGGTCTGGTCTCAACCTATGCGCAAGGAGACGGACTGGTGGCCCTCATAGGCAGCCACGGCTATCTGGAGGTTGCCCTGACCAACGGCAACGCCGCCGATATGCTCGGGGCCAGGGTAGGGGATGAGGTGCTTGTGTGGAGAGGTTAGGACTCCTCCAGCACCACCGCCGTACCGTAGGCCAGGATTTCCGCAGCGCCACCCAAAACAACTGATGTCATGAGACGCATACTGACGATGGCGTTGGCTCCAAGCCCCTCGGCGTTCTCTACCATCCGTTGTATTGCTTCTTCACGCGCTTCGGCCAGCAGCCTGGTGTACTCGATCACCTCGCCGCCCACTATGGTCCGCAGGCCCGCCATGAGGTCCCGGCCCAGGTGCCTGGCACGCACCGTGCTTCCGCGCACCAGCCCCAGCACCTTGGCGGTGCGCATGTTGGCCACCGCTTCCGTCGTTGCTATGATCAATTTTTCACCCCGTTGAACCGATCCCGGCGGTTCTCCCTGAGCCGGTCTCGCACTACCACCGCCATCAACAGCCCTAACCCGGCCAAGACTGCCGGCACGCCTATTTGCAGGACGATGGGCACGCTGGCCCACGCGCTAAACAGTGCGCGAAGTATCAGATAGAGGGCGTAGCCACCCAGAATGGCTATCCCTATGAGCAGCAGAGCAGACCCAAGCGTTACCATATGACCCTCCTGCGACTCTTCTTACAGTCCCAGTTTACCAGAATTCATGATGCCATGGGGGTCCAGGGCGGCTTTGACGCGACGGGCCGCTTCCAGGCCGCTGCCCCATTCGCGTTCCACCAGGTGCGCCAGTTTCAGTCCCACGCCGTGGCAGTATTCCATGGTGCCCCCCATGTCCTGGGCCAGTGTCAGCACCCGGTCTACCGCTTCCATGAATGAGTCTGCGGGGCCGTCGCCGCTCAGGGCCGAACCCGTCATGATGATGGAGAAGAGCTCCGGCTCCGTCCAGATGGCGTACTCCCGAATGAATAGGTCAAATTCTTGCGCTATGGACTGTGCCTGTCTCCGGAACCCCAGTACGCGGGAGATGGGCAGGGAGACGTGCAGGTAGTCCCAGTTACCTCTGCTCCAGCCCCGGTTCCACCGCTCCGACGGCGGCAGCGGGAGCGACTCGTTCTTGTACCTCTCTCCGGACCGGTGACGCTCACGCCAGTAATCCTCCGTCTCGCCGGGCCCTATGTCGGTACCGCCCGCTTCCCGGCAGATACGTGCCGTCCTCCGCTCCTGGGCGTCAACCTCTTCTGCGTAGCCCTCGTAGGCCAGGTAGAGAAGAACGCTCATCTCGCCTGTCGAACCCATCGGTTCCTCGGTCAGATCGGTAACGGCGGGCCGCAGCCCTATGTCGAACATTTCGCTCACGGCGCGGAACCCATCGTCGAACGTCGGAAAAAGAAATGTGGCGAACCTACGGTCCTCCGGCAAGCGGAAGACACGAAGACCGGCGGCTGTAATCACGCCCAGCGTCCCTTCTGCACCGATGAACAGATTGAGAGTGGGCCCGGACGCCTTCTTGGGTACTGACTTGGTGGTCAATATCTGGCCGGTGGGCAGGACCACCTCCAACCCAAGTACCTGAGCGCCCATTGAGCCGTACTTTGCCGCGCGGTAGCCGACACCGTTGGTGGATATGGCACCGCCCACTGTGGCAATCGGCGTGCTCCACGGGTCGTGACCCAGCATCAGGCCGTGCTCCCCCAACTGTGCGTCTAGGTCCTTCAGGACTACGCCCGCCTCAACCCAGGCGACGCGGTCCTGGTAGGATATGCTGCGGACGCGGGCCATGCGTTTCATGTCCAGCACGATGGCCCCATCCGTGGGTACCGCCGCGCCCATCACGCCTGTGCCGCCGCCGAATGGAACAACTGGGACGCGGCGTTCGTTGGCTATCTGCAGGACTTCTGCCACGTCACTGGCGGAGCTGGGCAGTACGACAACGGAAGGTGTACCCCACTGTGAGGGTGTTGAATGAAAGGCGCGACCGGGGTTCAGGGCGTCTGCGGAATGAAACTCACGGGTGAGCGGGTCGTCCAGAACCGCCTCCTCGCCCAGGGAACGGCGCAGCTCTGAGATCAGGTCTAAGACCAATGGACTAAGGGGTGTCGCCCGTCTTTCGGTACTGCCAGGTGGTGCCTTGCGCGGAATCTTCCAGAGTGACTCCCATCTCCTGGAGCCTGTCCCTGACACTGTCAGCCAGTTCATACTGGCGCGACTCTCGCAGCTGCGTGCGCACCTGGATCAGCAGATCAATGAAAGGTTGTACGGCCACGCTGTCCGACGAGTCGGTTGCCTTGAAGGTTAGCCCAAGCACACCGCCCAGCTCCTTGAGGAGCGATTGGGCATCGCGGATGTCCCGCTTCTCCTCACGGGCGCGGTTCACGTCCCTGGCAAGGTCAAATAACACCGCCATGGCCCGTGGTGTGTTTAGGTCATCGTCCATAGCTTCCAGGAAGCGCGCACGCTGGGCGCTGGTGTCCAATGCCCAGCCCGCGGCGGACTCACCGTCCTCCGGCCGGAGGGCGGCCCGCAGATGGTCCACGGCCCGCTCCTGGGCGGAGATTTCCTCTTCTAAATAGGCCCTGGGACTTCTGTAGTGCGCTGAAAGGAGGAACAGGCGTATTGCGTCTGTTGTGTGGGTATCAAGCGCGTCCCTGCAGGTGATGAAGTTGCCCGT
>CAYTDF010000609.1:0-3753 GCA_964436365.1 uncultured bacterium
CGGGAGCGACCTTATCTTCGCGGGTTATTTGAAATGTTTCCGCGCCAGCCCATTCACCCGGCTCGATGCGGCCATCCAGCGTCACGGTGTTCGGCAAGAGTGGCGCTTCGGCCAATCCACCGGTTTGCGAATGGAATTGCGGTAACCCGCCAATCGACTGGAGCCGGTCGGCTGTCTCGAGGGTTCCACTAAACAGGGTTCCGTTCCCCGTGTCGGTCGTCACACTGAGATCGTACTCAAGCGTCGCCTCGCCCGAAAAACCGGGAAGCCGCCAGACAATCGCGCCCTCTTCGAGCTGCGCCGCCCCTGCGCTCGGGTTCAGCGATTCCGCACGCCAACCGGGCGGAACCGTCTCACGAACAATCGTGTCCGACAGTGCGGTTACAGGCAGATCGATGGCGATGCGTGTCCCCGGAAAACGATCGCCGACAGCGTAAGAATGAAAGAATACGCTGTGCTCGAAGGGGAAGATCCGCCGAGCCTTGGGAACGGTCTGCCAGGTTTCGTACGTCTCCAGAAACGCTTCGGCGAAACGTTCGCCGAGCGTTACCAGCCCCTGGGAGTTGTAGTGAATCCGATCGTCGTTGAACGGAAGGTCGTCGGTGGAAACCATTCGAACGAACGGAATGTCCCGCTCGGCTTGGGCTTGTGCCGCCCGGACGTTCTCTTGATGCGACCAGACCGCCGCCTGGCTGATTCGCCCGAAAACAAACGGCAGGTCGGGCTCGCCCAGATCGTGGCGTACGGTTTCGATGAACTCCTTGAAGTTCTCGTAGTAGACCTCGGAGGGGCCTTCGACCAGCGCGTCGCTCTCGCCTTGCATCCAAAGCATCCCGGCAATCTCGAGTTCCTCCCCGGAGAGTGCGTGAGCGAGATCGACCTCGCTCATCCAGACATGATAGAGCGGCCCTCTCTGCTCATCCGCCGTCTGTTTGGCCTCGTCCCAGGTCCAATACGGATCCCAGGCTAGAAGGCCCGTCCCTCCCACAGCGTATTTGACAATCTCGATGCGCTCGTCCGGCCACGCTTCGGCCATGGCTCGGGCAAAGGAAATCTCCACGCCGTGCCGATTGTTCTCGACACGCATGGGACCCCACTCGCTGTCGACGAAGAAAGGGAGGTCTTCGAGGGGCGGCTGCAGGTGTTCAGGCAAATCCTCAGGATTCCCGTACCCGTCCATGTTCGATTGCCCCGACAGGATGAACGTCTTGAGCGGTTTCGCCTGTACAGGCAAAACGACGCTCGCGATCGCACAAACCATAACGATCAGTCTCCCGATACCTCGAACCGCCACCTGATGATGCATCGACTTACTCCATGAACGTATCGAAAATGTTTTCACCCTACGTAAGAATAACGCAAAATAATATCCGCTAAGTATTGTCTTGCAACGACGGCGGGAAGCAATGGGAAGAGCGCGATCCAATGTACTCTCGTCAAGAACAGATGCGACTCTCGTACGCTCTATAGACTGTGGACATCCGTACCCTTTGCGATTATCCGCAAGAACCCGCCTTTGCTGCGGAGACCGTTGCTGGCGTGGTAGCGTGGGCCGCCACGGATCGCGACGGGCCCCCAGCCATCGACGAGCCCCGCAGAGCCCGAGTCACGAACCATCTCGTACAGAACGCGATCCGTCCGGCGGAACGGGTCCAGCCAAAGACGGGTATGCGTGCGACGCGGTATCCAATGATAGTAGGTATGCGTGTATTGGATGCCAACCATCGGCAGGCTCTCGACCGGATGCTGGAACCGATCGGGAAGGAAATGCGGCAGATAGGCGACAGGCGTGGTCAGGGGAAAGTGTTGGTTCGACGTGTCGCGGTGGGCGTGATAGGAGTTGTTGTCGAGATAGTACTGCGTCATTGCGTTGGCAAAGTTTCGCAGGTCCTGCTGCGTCCCGGCGATCTTGGCGCGGATTCGAGCATTCAGGAAGTTGGGGACGGCGATGGCCGCCAAAATGCCAATGATGGCCACAACAATCAGCAGTTCGATCAGAGTGAACGCACGCTTCTGCATGACTCATCTCACCCGCGCCCGCGTTTCAGAAAACTCGCCACGGGCGCGCCTCCGACTGGGCCTCTAGAGTTCGAGTTGGGCCTCTAGAGTTCAAGTTGAGCCTCTAGAGTTTCAGTTTGGGGTCCAACTTCACATTGGCTTTAACGATCTCATCCCAGCCGACTTCACGCCGTTCGTAGGCGGCGGTGCGGCCGAGAATCGCAGTGAGCGTGCTGTCCGCCGCGGATTCGGCGTGATTCATGTACCGCCCACTGCGGACGGCTTTCACGAAATCCTTGCAGTTTTGATCGACGCCCAGATCCCAGGTGTTGTCGAGCGGGGTACCTTCCCACTCATTCTCTCCGGTGATCGAGACCGGCCCGGTCCCCCAATCCTTGGCGCGGTAATAGGCGTTCACGATACCTTTGGCGCCATACATTCGCGCGCCGAGGTTGTGATACCCTTTCACGAACTGCGAGCAGTTCAGATCGACGACAGCCCCGTCGCCGTACCAATACGTTACCGTAAAGTGGTCCCAGTTGTTCCCGGTATTGACGCGAACTTTTTGCCCCCCGGTTCCGAACGCGCTGGTGGGATGCTTCCCGACAAGCCAGTTTACGATATCGACGGCGTGCACCGCCTGTTCGACAATGCAATCGCCAGACAGGATATTGTTCGTGCCCCAATTCCGCAGAAGTTTGACGTCTTCAGAGACATCGGGCATATCCCGCCAGCCGGGCGAGCCGAAGTGATTGAACGCTTCACCGGAGACGATCTCCCCGATCGCACCATCGTGGACCCGTTTCACGGCTTCGAGGAAAAACGGGCTGTTCCGCGATTGGAAATCGACCAAGAATGCGACCTTTCCCTCCGCTTTACGGCCTGTCTCTTTGATGCTGAGACTGCCGGGAACGTCGGTGGCAATCGGTTTGGCCAACCAGACATGCTTTCCTGCCGCCACCGCGTCAGCCGCTTGCTGGGGATGGAAATAGGGCGGCGACGTGATCGCCACACCGTCAACATCGGATTCGAGGATTTCGCGATAGCCGTACAAGCCCGTATAACCGCGCGACTCGTCGACATCAAACGTTGTCATGAAATCCCGAAGCCGGTCGGGAAAGTAATCATGGGCGGCGACGAACTGCACATCCTTTTCCGCATTGTAGAAGAACTTCTTGGCGACAAACTGCCCGCGTCCGCCGGACCCGATCACACCCATGGTGATCTTGGAGTTCGCCTGGCTACCAAAAACAGTCTTCGGTTTCAGTACCATAATCCCGGCCGTACTCTTGGCCGCTGTCGTAAGAAAAGAACGCCGATCGTCTTCTTTGGTTGGCTTTACGCCCATCGTGAAAACTCCCATTTTTCTGGTGTCCGCCGGAGCCGACTCTTGTGGGTACACGCTACTCCCGGCGGCATGGCTTGTCAAACCGTGCGTGACGAGAAGAAGCCTAACAGGCTTTCTCCCAGGCTGCGGTGCGCTTATACTTTCTGCAACCTACTGACAACAGGATAAGAACCCGCCCATGACCGAAATGACATCCCGCGAACGAATGGCTTGCTTGCTCGATAAGAAGACCCCCGACCGAATGGGTTTGTTTGAACATTTCTGGCCGGAGACCCTCGACCGCTATTGGATCGAGCAGGGCTATCCCAAAGATGCCGATCCCGTGAACCACTTCGGATACGATCTCCGGGGAGGGCCTTGGGCCATCGATGCCAGGCTCGTGCGTTGCGAGGAGGACGAGGTCCTGG
>CAYTDF010000610.1:0-3733 GCA_964436365.1 uncultured bacterium
AACTGGTTGTCGATCCGGCGGCTCTCGTGCCGTTCGGTGCCGACGATATGCAGCCCGCCCATATCGGCGATGCCCTCTCCGAGTTTGATGTCGGTTCCACGTCCGGCCATATTGGTGGCGACGGTGATTGCGCCCCGCTCTCCGGCGTTGATCACCACATCGGCCTCGCGCTCGTGCTGCTTGGCGTTCAATACGGAGTGCTTCATGCCGAGTTTCTGTAGCTTTCGCGACAGTCGCTCGGAGTTCTCGATGGAGATGGTCCCCACGAGGATCGGCCGCCCTTCCTCATGCACTTCCTGGATCTCTTCGACGAGGGCGTCGTACTTCTCTTGCTCGGTTCGGAAAACAACATCGGCGTGATCATCACGAACCATGGGCACGTTGGTGGGAATCACGATGATGTTCAACTTGTAGATTTCGATGAACTCCTGCTCCTCGGTGGCGGCGGTGCCGGTCATGCCCGACAGCACTTCGTAGATACGGAAGTAGTTCTGGAAGGTGATGGTCGCCAAGGTCTGGCTCTCCCGGCGTATGGGGAGTTTTTCCTTGGCTTCGAGAGCCTGATGCAACCCATCGGAGTAACGCCGCCCATACATGAGCCGCCCGGTATGCTCGTCGACGATGACAACCTCAGGCTTGCCATCCATGCCGCGGCGCTTACGAGTCTCTTCGTCCATTGTGGGGGTGCCGACAATGTACTCGGTGTCACGCTTGTAGAGGTTGTGCGCACGAAGCGCCTGCTGGACATGGTGAACCAGCGAGATGTTCTGCTCTTCGAAGATGTTGATGCCGAGCAGTTCTTGGATACGCTCGGAACCATCCTCGGTCAAAATGACAGCGTGGTCCTTTTCGTCGACGGTGAAATGGACATCCTTCTTGAGCCTTCTGACAGCCTTATCGACGGCGTAATAGACTTCGGTGGCCTCTTCGGCGGGGCCGGAAATGATGAGCGGGGTGCGAGCCTCGTCGACGAGAATGCTGTCGACCTCATCCACGATGCAGAAGTACAACCCCCGCTGTACGAGATGATCGGGGTGGATGGCCATGTTGTCGCGGAGATAGTCGAATCCGAACTCGTTATTGGTTCCATAGGTGACGTCGCAACGGTAGGCCGCCATGCGGTCCTCACCGTGCGGGTCCATCTCGCTCTGGACGGCCCCGACAGTCAAACCCAGGAACTCGTGCACGGGCCCCATCCAAGCGGCATCACGTTTGGCGAGGTAATCGTTGGGCGTCACGATGTGGACGCCTCTTCCGGCCAACGCCCTTAGATAGGCCGGGAGCGTAGCCGCCAAGGTCTTCCCTTCCCCGGTGGCCATTTCAGCGATCTTGCCCTCGAAAAGTACCATGCCTCCCACGAGTTGGACGTCGAAATGGCGCATGCCCAAGGTGCGTACGGAAGCCTCGCGTACCGCGGCAAACGCCTCGGGTATGAGCTCTGTCAACTCCTCGCCATCGGCGATCCGCTGGCGGTAAACGCCGGTGAGCTCGCGCAACTCGGCATCGGTGCGCTTCTGCATCTCCGGCTCGAGTTCGTTGGCCGCCTCGACGAGGGGGGTGTAGCGGCGCATATCGCGCTGTTGTTGGGTGCCGAAGATCGCCGACATAACTTTCGTGAACAAACCAGCCATTCTAAATCCGCCATACTGTCAAGAATTGCCCAGGTATAGTCGTTTCCCAAGCATCGCTGAGAGAGGCTATCACGCCCCGGGGTTGAGACCAGGCTCCCTTTTATCACTGGGTTTGGATGTGTTTCGGGCAACGCAGACGCCCAGTCAGCCAACGCGGTCACTTCACGCGGCTTCGCGGAGAGAACGATTGAGCGACGCCCTAGGTCTCCTCCATGAGCCCCGCCGCTCGAGTCATGGCCAGTAGAATCCGGTCCATGCCCCGCTTCTTGCTGGCGGAGCAGGCGACAAACAACTCGTCTCGTTCGGCATCCACGACCTGCCGTATCCGGCGCTCGCTTTTCTGTAGTTTCTGCTTACTCAACTTGTCGGCCTTGGTGAGGACAGTCAGCCGGGTCCGCTCAGTGACCTTGAGCCACTCGCGCAGCTGTAGATCCTGCTCCGTAGGATCGTGCCGACAGTCCAGAAGTTGCACAAGGACGTGCAATCGCTCGCTCTGCCCAACATACCGGTCGGCACCGGCATTCCATTCGGCCTGCGCCGCCCTTCCGGCCTTGGCATAGCCATAACCGGGAAGATCCACGATGCAAAAGCGCCCGTCCGGTTCGCGTATCTCGATCTCGAAGAAGTTGATCAAACGCGTCTTTCCAGGCGTCGACGAGGTCTTGGCCAGGTGGCGCTGGTTGCAGAGAGCGTTAATCAGGCTCGATTTGCCAACATTGCTGCGCCCCAACATGCCGATCTCGACAAGACCGTGATCGGGCGCTTGCTCAGGCGTGGCGGCACTGGTTAGGAAATGGGCTTGAACGATACGAACCATGCGTCCTCTTGCGGTGCCCTCAGGCCCGTCACCTTGCTAGACTTACCTAATGCCTCTCTTGGGCACGTGCCTTTATCGTACACGGAGATGATGAAAACGGCCATGCCACAGAACTTCTCAACTGTCCCCAACCACCGTCGCCAGATTTTAATCGTGGACGACGAGCCCGACAATCTTCTGTTCCTGCGCGCCATCCTCAAACCGCAAGGGTATCAGGTTCGTGAAGCCTGCGACGGCCAAGAAGCGGTTGAAGCCGTTGACGAATCGTTGCCGGATCTGGTTGTGATGGATGTCACGATGCCGGTTATGGACGGTTTTGAGGCGTGCAAAGTGATCAAGGAACGCCACAAAGTCGATTTCGTGCCGGTCATCCTTTTGACCGGTCTCGCCGACGCCGATAGCCAAGTGAAAGGCCTGGATTCGGGCGCGGACGAATACCTCGTGAAGCCACCGCGAAGAGAGGAGTTCTTGGCCCGTGTTCGAGCCATGCTGCGGATACGCGATCTGCAGCACCAGTTGCACGTTTTCAATAACGAGTTGGAGCGTAGCAACGAGGCGCTCAAGGACGCCCAGAATCGGATCGCCGAAGAACTTCGTCTGGTGGGCGAGATTCAGCAGAGTTTCCTTCCAGGAACATTCCCGAAGCACTCGGAGTTGGAATTTGCATGCTATTACCATCCGAGCAGTTCCGCAGGCGCGGGCGGCGATTACTACGACGCCATCGAAATCGGACGTAACCTGTACGGTCTGGTGATCGCGGATGTGACCGGACACGGCGCGCCAGCGGCGGTTATCATGGCCATCACCCACACGCTTATGACCCAGATGGTCAACACATTCAGACATCCTTCAACTGCTCTCAAGGTCCTGAACGAGAAACTCTACGAACACCTGAACCCAACGTACTACGTCACAATGTTCTACGGCATTCTGGACCACACGACATTCAAGATGTCGTTCTGCTCAGCAGGCCACGATCCGATGTATCTGTATCGCGCCGCAACGCATAGCGTCGAAGAACTGGTGACCAATAAAGGCTTCCCGCTCAAACTGGTGGAGACGGATGAGTTCGATGAAAAGACGGTGACCATCGAACCGGGGGATCAGCTAGTCCTGTTTACGGACGGCCTGATCGAAGTCCGCGGTCACGACCGAAGTCTGTACGGTCCCGAACGGCTGAGGGAATCGATTCTAGAACATGGCTCGAAAAGCGTTGAAGGATTGACGCAAGGTAGAGTATGTGCCATAGTTAGTTGAATTTGAAGCGGCTCCCAACCTCTGGTTG
>CAYTDF010000611.1:0-3729 GCA_964436365.1 uncultured bacterium
TCTCCAAACGTCTCCATGGTCGAACTGGGGTCGACACGGCCAAGCGTGATGTGGACGGTCATCTTGCACATCATCGGTTCCTCCTCCAGATCGATCACCTTGCCCTTCATGGCGAACTTGTGCGTCCTGACATACTGAACGGTGCGATTGGGTTTATCGAGAATCAAAACCAAGACCCGCGTGCCAACCTTAATCGGATGCAGCGAGCGTACGTAAACCCCGTTCTTGCTGACCCGTAGACTCGTGGTCTCGACCAGACGATCTTCTTCCTCCACTAAAATCCAGGCCCGGCTGCGAAAGTCGATCCAGTTGCCGCCCAACGCCTCAGGACCCCGCTTCCGCTTCGGCGGCTCCTTTTTCGGCGCATCCTTAGGCGACTGCCCCTGCGTCCCCTTGGCCGCCGGTTGGGACGGGTTCGCTGGAGGCGGAGCCGGAGCGGCCGGATTCCGATAGATCTTCTTCGTAAAACGGTCCCGGGAACGCATGCTCTAGCTCTTTCGCTTGAGAGGTCTAAGATAGACAGGTTTCTTGGGCGGAGTGCTGGGCCTCTCGATCCGGCTGGGCAAGACCGCCCGTCCAGAACGCTTGTCATCGATAGCCTGCACCGCGATCTCCTGCAACGCCTTCGTGGCCGTGTCGCACAGAGTGGCGCAGATGAAAGCGCGTTTCATCTCCTTCTCCATACCATCAGCAAGTTCCTGCTGCTCCTCGATAGTCTTGGTCGCCTCGAACGCCATCAGCGCTTTACGCAGAGCGATCGGCTCCTTAAGCGCAAACCGCCGTGCGAGCACCTCCTGCGCCACAGCAATCCGTACGGCTTCCTCACCAAAGAGGTGCTCCAGTTCTTTTCGAAGTTGCAGTTTGTCGGTCATGGTATCCGTTATGGCTGGCCCGTCTCTATCCAGGATACCCCAGCGGCGCGGGTGCATCCATAGCCCGACGGTGCCGCCGAGGGCCGATTTTTCGGCCTACCGTTCCCCTAGACAGTTGCCGGAGTGACACTATGTTCATCTTTTGGCCACGGCACGTCTCGTTCGCTGGGTACGGTACCCGTAACGGCCGAGGTTGTGCAAATCGCTGTGGCCCTATGTTAAACGGCGACGTCTCCGCCCGTGTAAACCGGATGCGGAAGACCATCGACCTCAATCTGAACTGCGATATCGGTATCGTCATGAAATCAGAAGGCCAACTTTCCAAAAAAGAACTGCGCAAGAAACTGGAACAAGACGAAGTCGCGGTTCTCTTTGAAACACTCCAAAAACGTTCCATCGAGCTCTGGACGGAACACGGCCGGACAGTCGTGCTGTCGGTCGTCGTGATTGTCTGCGCTGCCCTGATCGGATGGGCCTACAAAGCGAAGAACGCATCCGATTTTGTCGCTCAACAGGGCCTCCTGAGTGAGGCGCTGCAAGAGCTGCAACTCGCGCAACGCAACGCACCCCAAGGACTCCCGGCAGACGAGAACTACGAGAACGCCATCCGCACCCTGGACGAGCTGCTCGCTAACCACGGCTCCTCATCGATCGGGGCGACCGCCAATCTGCTGCGTGGATACTGCGCCCTGCAGACCGGTAGCGCTGAAGAGGCTCGCGGTTACCTGGAGCGGGGCGTGGCGAAGGTCTCCGACCCGTCGCTTAAGGCCCTGTACACATTCGCGCTGGTCCAGACGGGCTCGACAGGTGGCGCAAGCGACGGCGTGACGCAACTCCGCACGCTGCGAGAATCGCTCAAAGATGGCCTGATGAAGGTCATGGCGACGTTCTTCCTGGCACGTGTGGAAGAGCGAGCCGGGAACGAAAAAGTGGCGCTGGAGCTGTACCAGAGCATCCCGGCGGACTCGAGTTGGAACATGATGGCCGAACGTTACGTTCGCTGGCTCGAAACCGAACCCCTGCCGCCACTCAACCCCAAATCCTAGGGAATCCTCGTGGAGACCGCGCCCCCTCTATGGCTCGCCGACAAGAACTGGTGGCGACAGGAGAATCGTGCTGTTCGGCGCTCGATCCCCGAACGTATGCGGGCCGTCCGGTCCCGCACAGCCGTCGACCGGCTGCTTGAGACCCCCCTCTGGCAAGAGACCGACTCCATCCTGGCCTACGTGCCGATCCGGGACGAGCTGGACGTGCGCCCGTTGCACGCGGCCGCGCTCGACTGTGGCAAACGGCTCATCGTTCCCCGTGTCGAAGGGCCGAGCCTTGGCCTCTACCAAGTTACCCATCCCCAGCGAGAGCTGATTCCAAGCGGAAACTACCGAATTCCCGAGCCCGATCCGGCCCAATGCCGCCGTTTGTCCCCAGACGAACCGATCGGTCTGGCCATCCTGCCGGGCTTGGCGTTCGATGTGCGAGGCGTGCGAATCGGCTACGGGGGCGGGTATTTCGATCGGCTGCTCGCGGCGCACCCGATGCGTACGGTGGGAATCGCGTTCGCGGCACAGCTGACCGCCCGGCTTCCCACAGAGACGCACGACATCCATGTCGAATGCGTCGTGACCGAATCGCAAATCTACCAGCCAAATCAGAGCCGAGGGGAGACACATAGCCCGGAAGAGACACACCGGCTGGGACGGCGACTCGGTGAAGCGATCCACGGTCCGCTGACGATACTCTTCGAGGGCGGTCTCGCCGCAGGTAAGACGACCTGCGTCCAAGGCATTTTGGGTGAGTTGGGTGTGGAAGGCCCGGTCACCAGCCCCAGTTTTGTCTACGAACGGCAGTACGAGGTCGCTCGGGGCCGATTCCGCCGAACACCTATCCGGCATATCGACCTGTATCGGCTTCCGCCCCCTTCCCGCGAAGAACCTGTAGACTCGTTCGCACGGCATCACCCCGACCTGGCGGCGGCGCTCGATTCGGAGAGCCTGTGCCTGGTTGAATGGCCGGAAAGACTCGGTGTGGACCAGCCGATTGACGCCGCCCGGTTGACGTTGAAGGATGGGAGCGGCGATACTCGCGAATGGTCTCTCGAAACGGTTACCGAGACGACCTTGGGTCTGCACGATGCACTCGACGAGTTGACGATCTCATGATCATTCTGGCTATCGATACATCCACCCGCGCCGGAGTCACCGTCATCCAGGAGACGGAGACCGACGGCCCCGGCCGTACACTCGCCGAGCTGACGCTGGATGTGGACGTCGTCCACGGTCGGCGCATCCTGCCTTCGATCGATGCCCTGCTCCATCTCACCGGCCTGAGCACAACCGATGTGGACGCATGCGCTCTGGTGCGAGGCCCGGGCTCATTCACCGGCCTGCGTGTCGGGCTGGCGACGTTGCAAGGATTCACACTCCCGGGGGCTCTGCCCGCAGTGGAGATATCATCGATGGAGCTGCTCGCTTCGGGGATCGATGGACCTCAATGCACGGCGGAGCGCCCGATCGTCCGGCCGGTCATGCACGCCCGAAAAAACCATATCTACACGGCCGCTTTCCGTGCGGAGAGACCTCGGCCAGTACGGCTCGAGCCGGACCGCGAGGTGACGGTGGACGGCCTTGTGGAAGCGGTGAAAGAACCAACAATTCTGGTGGGAAACGCTGTGTCGATGCACGGCGCGCTGTGGTCGGAGGCGCTTGGTGAGCTGGCCAGCCAGGCCGCCCCGGAGCGGCACACGGCGTCTGGCCGATGCTTGGGCCGTCTGGCGGTGGAACTGATCCGAATCGGCGCGGCGCGGCCGACAAGCGAAATGCGTGTGGACTACCTCGGTCCCTGTCAGGCCGAAATCAACTTC
>CAYTDF010000612.1:0-3725 GCA_964436365.1 uncultured bacterium
CGTTCAGCTCTTCGAGATCGCTGTCGCGTCTGGCTTCGAGTATCTTGAGTTCGGCGGCGTCTTTGGCGTTCCTCGGCCCGCCCCGGATTTTCCGGGAGAAGACCTTGACGTCGATGACGGTTCCTTGGGTTCCGGGAGGCGCTTTCAGGGAGATATCCCTGACGTCCTCGGCCCGTTTCCCGAAGATTGCCCGGAGCAGTTTCTCGACGTTGGAGGTCTGGACCTTGCCTTTCGGTGAGATTTTCCCGACGAGAATATTGCCCGCCTTCACATGCGCGCCGACGCGGATGATGCCGTCGTCGTTGAGATTCCGCAGAGCGTCTTCACCGACGTTGGGGATATCGCGCGTGATCTCTTCCTCGCCGAGTTTGGTGTCACGGGCCTCGACTTTGAATTCCTCGATATGGATGCTCGTGTAGACGTCGTCTTTGATCATCCGTTCGGAAACGACGATGGCATCCTCGTAGTTGTTGCCCTCCCACGACATGAAGGCCACCAACACGTTCCGCCCAAGAGCCATCTCGCCCTTTTCGGTCGCCGGTCCGTCTGCGATCACCCAACCGGGTTTCACAGTATCGCCCACGCGAACGATCGGTTTCTGATTGATGCAGGTATTCTGGTTACTGCGCACGAACTTCTTCAGTTCGTACAGATCGGAGTCGCTGTCCGAGCGCGGCTTTTCCGGTTTGATTCGAATCCGGTCGGCGGAGACGGAAACCACTTCCCCTCCCCGTCTTGCGGAGACAACCACTCCGGAATCCTTGGCGGCGCGGTATTCGACGCCGGTTCCGATGAGGGGCGCTTCGCACTCCAGAAGCGGTACCGCCTGGCGCTGCATGTTGGAACCCATCAACGCTCGGTTGGCATCGTCATGCTCCAGGAACGGAACCAACGCGGCCGAAATCGAGACCAGCTGCATGGGCGAAACGTCCATGTAGTCCACCTGGTCGGGCTTGACCTTCGGATAGTTGTTCCTGTGTCTCGAAAGCACGGTTTCGCGAATGAATCTGCCTTTGTCATCGAGCGGCGCGTTGGCCTGAGCGATGATCTTGGTGTCCTCGTCGTCGGCGGAAAGGTAATCGATCTCCGTCGAAACTTTGCCGTTCTTGGCTCTCCGGTAAGGCGTTTCGATGAAGCCGAACTCGTTGATGCGAGCGTACGTGGAGAGACTCGAAATCAGACCGATGTTCGGACCTTCCGGGGTTTCGATGGGACAGACCCGGCCGTAGTGTGTGTGGTGAACGTCGCGAACCTCGAACCCCGCGCGCTCCCGGTTCAGACCGCCGGGTCCAAGTGCGGAGAGACGGCGTTTGTGGGTCAGTTCGGCCAAGGGATTGACCTGATCCAGGAACTGGGAAAGCTGGCTGCGCCCGAAGAACTCGTTGATCTGCGTCGTCACCGGCTTGGCGTTGATCAGGTTGCGAGGCATGATGTTTTCGAGATCCAGGATGGCCATCTTTTCTTTGATGTTGCGCTCCATGCGCGCCAAGCCGACACGGATCTGGTTCTCGAGAAGTTCGCCGATGGTCCGTACGCGCCGGTTCCCCAAGTGATCGATATCGTCGCTGATCCCTTCGCCGCGGTTGAGAGAAAGAATGTATGTAATGCTGGCCACGAGATCCTCGACGGTGAGCGTCGTGGAATCGGAAGGCACATCGATGTTCAGTTTCTTGTTCATCCGGTACCGGCCGACACGAGACAGGTCATAGCGGCGCGGCGTGAAGAAGAGATTCTTCACCAACGTTTCGGCATTCTTAAGTGCAGGCGGCTCACCCGGCCGCAAGGTAAGATAGATTTCGCGAAGGGCCTCTTCGCGGTTTTCGGTCGGGTCCTTCAAGATCGTGTTGCGGATCATCCGAAAATCGCTGGGCGCGCCCGTGATAAGCAGAAGTTCAGTTACACCGGCTTCGGCCAATTCGCCGAGAAGCACATCGGTCAGATCCGTCCCCGCCTCGGCCAACACAGCGCCGGTCTCCTCGTTGACCACATCGCGGAAAAGCACGCGGCCCACGGCTTTCTCGCGGCTCTTCTTGGTCGAGATTTTGGCGGTTTCACGCGGGATGAACAGATCCAGTATTTCATCGTTTTCGGAGTATCCGAAAGCCCGCAGCAACACTGTGGCAGGGAGTTTCTTCTTCCGGTCGATGATGACCGAGAGCACCTCGTTCAGGTCGCTCTCGAACTCCAGCCACGCGCCGCGGTTGGGAATCACGCTTCCCTGAACGATCACTTGGCCGGAATGATGAGGTTCGGCGCTGAAAACCGCACCCGGCGAACGATGCAACTGCGAAACGACAACACGCTCCGCGCCGTTCACCACGAACGTTCCGCGATCCGTCATCAGAGGAATCTCACCGAGATAGATATCTTCCTCGTGAATCGAAGCGATCTCTTCCGGCTCACCTTTTTCGGGGGCCTTCTTGATGATCAGCCTGACCTTGATACGTAGTGGCGCAGCGTAGGTCATCCCCCGCTCGATGCACTCCATCATGCGGTACTTGGGACGTCCGAGATTGTAGTTCACGAACTCCAGCGTAGAGTTATCCCGTCCTTTGATGGGAAAAATGGAGTCGAAAGCCTGCTGCAGGCCCGCATCCGTCCTTTTTTCAGGCACAACATCGGCTTGCAGGAAGTCTCGATAGCTGGCCTGCTGTGTCTCGATCAGGTCCGGCAGGTCCACAACAGAAGGGATTTGCGCGAAACTGTGGCGTTTCCGCCAGGGGCTATTCTCAATTTTGGAGCGTGACATGGATCTCCTCAACTCGTCGGCAAATCGGTCGGGGCGAATCGCCGATGGGTTTATGCACTCGCCTCACCCAGAGAAGCCGCCTTTCGGCAGCCGCCAACTGGGCGGACGTTCAGCACGAGGGGACAGTGTCCCCTCACTTCGAATCTAGACACAGATTTCCCGCGGTGATGCAATTCGCTCACCGGCGGGGTCAGAAGAACAACCTTTCTTGCCAATACGATGTGGCGTATCCTCGCAAAAGGAAGATGGGAGCCGTCGCGCACCGGGACGGTCAACCCATGTCAGCCCTAGCCTTTAGAATGGCAACGCGGTCTCGTGGAAATGCGTTAAAGGTCTTTTTGCTTCGCTCTCGTTTATGCCAGGTCGGCCGAAGTGACTCGCACCAACTCCCGAACGGCAAACCACCGTCCGAACGGTAAGCCACCTCGCTGACGTCCTCGCAGATAGGGGGCAGATAACGACATTCGGGGGAAACCCCCAGCTAAACAATCAAGTATAGTTACTCTCAGTCTTCTGTCAAGAGAGTGCCCTGAACAATGTTCTTCAAACCAGCGATGTTCCCGGGAATGGAGGAAGCGATGAGGCTTGGAACTGAACTAGACAACACATAACCACCTGAATAAAAACAACTTACAAGAATATACACTCAAATAGCGATTGGCGCCTTACTTGCAGAAGTCCGGACTACCTCAACGCGTCCGCAACCTCTACGCTCTGAGATTCTCGAAATTGCTCGAAGCGCAGCCCCCTTTCGCTCGAGGAGGAGGAGCATGTCCAAAGATCCCCACGCAACGAAGCCACCGGATACCCCCGGAGATCTTCACGGCAGCGGTGACACCTCTGCCGACTCCTACGCGTTGTTGGATGAGAAACTCCAGCGTGTCTATCTGAAGTTCTATCAGGAGACATACAAGGCTAAGTCCGAAGGACTGGATAGGAAGACGAAAGAGTTAATCGCCATTGCCGCCGCTCTGAT
>CAYTDF010000613.1:0-3713 GCA_964436365.1 uncultured bacterium
TCAAGATTCCTATCCATATCACAAAACTGGAAGTCCCCAACGAAGGTGAAACCTTGGCGTGGCACGGGGTTTGGAACGAGACGCTGCAAGCCGATTACATCGAAGGCTTCTACACAATCGCGTACGCGCATCCGGCGGTCTGGGAAGTGGTGTACTGGGAGCCGCTGGAACCCACGTTCGTGCTCAACACCGGCATCGTGAACGAAGACCTTACTCCCAAGGCCGCCTACACGCAGCTGGCGGATCGAATTGAAGAGTGGCGGGGCGCGAAGAAGGCGCCGGTCGAGGAAGCGTCGGAATCGGCGGACACATCCGGTTAGCTGAACCGCTCCGAAAACTTCGAGACATCTTCGAAGCGGCCGACAATCAGCAGTTCGATGAGAGTGAACGCTTTTCTACGCATCGTGCCTCCTCATCCCCCAATACTCGTCGGCAAGCCACACGTAGACTCGCCCGTTATACGGCCGATATCGCCTCGGCTGCGAATGCCGTTGCTGGACATGTAGACCTTAGCCCCTCCTATGCCGTCGTCGCCAATTGAGTAGGCGAACGACAGCGCCTCCGCTACGGTATAACGCGGCGTCCCCAAACACCGTTTCGTCCAAATATACCAAAGGTTATTGTCCATCTTGTCCGGTCCGACACTGGTTACGAACAGGGTCTCTGGCACACGGCGAGATCTCCCCCTCGGCATGTCGGCACTGTCGGGTGACGAGGTTGAAATAGAGAGGTAGTCATACAGTCGGAGTTGGCCATCATATTCGGAGAAAGGATCGAGGGTATTACCGCCTGGGGAGAGATAGGCGATCGGGGTCGACAGGATGCTGTGCAGGTACTCCTGCAACATTCCCCTGCGGTCATAGTGGGGCGGAAACATCCCTTTGTCAATTCGGTAGGCATGACATGCCAGTGCCAGCGTCCGCAGTTCCGCTTTAACCTGAGCGACCTGCGCCCGGACTCTGGCGTTCTGGAACTGTGGGGACCTGCCCCTGTAGAATTGGGCCATGTGGAATGGGAGGATTCTGGTACCGAACCGGGAAGGAGTTGTCTCATGCCTCGGAAGCGCTATTCGGAAGAGCAAATCATCAAGATTCTGAAGGAGGTCGAAGCCGGAACACCGATTGCACAGGTTTGTCGTCAGCACGGTGTCTCGGAAGGAACCGTTTATCGGTGGCGTGATAAGTTTGGTGGGATGGAAGTTTCGGATGCGAAACGTCTGCGTGGTGTGGAAGACGAAAATCGCCGTTTACGCCGGATCATTGCCGAGCAAGCCATCGACATCAGTGTTCTGAAGGAAATGAACGCAAAAAAATGGTGACCCCTTCTCAGCGTCGTGCGTGTGCCCAGCATGTGATTGAGAAGGGGATGAGTTCTGAACGTCGTGCATGCCGTCTGGCAAAGGTGCTTCGTTCGTCGATGGGATACCGGCCGCAGCCCAATCCAGAACGAGAACGATTGAAGAAACGGATTCGGACTTTGGCATCACGGCACAAACGATATGGCTACCGTCGTATCCGCGCCTTGCTGGAACGAAAAGGTGAGCGGATAAGCAAGGGCAAGATGGAACGGCTCTGGAAACGAGAAGGCTTGGCATTGCCTCGGCGTCGGCCGAAGCGTCGTCGCCATGGCCATTCAGGCCGTGTTGTGCAGCAAGCCACGCATAAGAATCATGTGTGGACGTACGATTTTCTGGAAGACCGTACGGTGCGTGGTGGTCGTCTACGGATTCTGGTGGTGTTGGATGAGTACACTCGGGAATGTCTGGCGATCCACGTGGCTCCGTCGATCACCAGCCGCCAAGTCATCCATGTCTTGGAATGGCTATTCCTGACTCGGGGTGTTCCAGCCCATATCCGGTCCGACAATGGCCCGGAACTGGTGGCGCGAGCTCTCCAAGACTGGCTGAAGAAATCGGACTGCAAAACCCTCTACATCACCCCGGGGAGTCCCTGGGAGAATCCATACATCGAGAGTTTCAACGGACATTTTCGAGACGAGTGCCTGAACTGCGAAATCTTCCGAAACGGCCAAGAAGCACGCCAAGTTGTGGAGGCCTGGCGGGAAGAATACAACGAAAGGAGACCTCACAGTTCGTTGGGGTACCGCACCCCAGCCGAGTTTGCCGCCCAGTCTGTGGATCGTGCCGGATTGATGACCAACGCTTCGCGTTGCTCACGACCCCTTGGAGAACTCCTGCGGAGTTCCCCACACGCTCCACAGCCACAAATCAAACCACAAAATCCTATCATTTCACTTGGACCGAAAAAGTAGGGCTAGTCACCGACACGTCTTAGCGCGTCATCGGGCCCTCGCCAGAGCATGCTCGTCGTCACACCAACGCGCGAATTGGCCCATCAAGTCAACACGGTCATCGAGCCGTTCGGAAAGACACTCGGTCTTCGTACTCAGTGCGTTTATGGTGGAGTCGGGATGCAAGCGCAGGCGCAGGCATTGCGCAAAGGGTGCGCGATTGTCGTGGCCACCCCCGGGCGGCTACTCGACCACATCAATCGGGGTAACGTGCGTTTTAACAATCTCGCCACGCTCGTACTCGATGAAGCGGATCGGATGCTGGACATGGGTTTCCTGCCGGATATCAGACGCATTCTGGCAAAACTCCCCGTGGATCGCCAGACGCTCATGTTCTCGGCTACCTTCCCGAAGGAGATCGAGCACCTCGCCTCCAAGATGCAGAACGATCCGGTTCGCATTGAAGTGGGTGCGGTTGCGACACCGGTCGAGGCTGTACGCCAGGGTATTTACACTGTCGATCCATCTCGCAAGATGAACCTTCTCTCAACAGTCCTGAGCAAGTCCGAGGTTGAATCCGCTCTCGTATTTAGCCGTACCAAGTATCGCACCGACCGCGTAGCCAAATCTCTGCACAGAGAAGGATTCAAGGTCAAAGCCATCCACGGAGGGCGGACACAACATCAACGCCAGCAAGCGATCGATGGGTTTCGGAAAGGCCGCTATCAAGTCCTCGTCGCGACAGATGTCGCTGCACGTGGTTTGGACGTACAAGGGATTACCCACGTCGTTAACTTCGACATCCCCGCTACTTCAGATGATTATATTCACCGTATTGGCCGTACCGCTCGTGCGAATGCCGTCGGTGATGCCATCACGTTCGTCTGCCCCGATGACTTTACGACCTTGGGTTCCATCGAACGCGTCTTGGGTAGGAACCTGCCGAGAGAGGATTGGGATGGCGCTGTACCGGTTCTCTCAATCTTCCGTAAGGACAACAAAGGACGGGCGCGCGGAGGAGGGCGGCGTTATATGCCCTACCGTGGAAAGCGCCGTGGATAGTCATCCCTGTATCCGTCTCCATGCAGACCTTGCCGTAGGTGAGACTCAGAGCACTGGATTGAGGATATCGGGAGCGGCGCGAGCCGAGAGAATAGAGAACGAAGGTGATTGACAGGGTGACATAACATGGATACCGTACTTGTGGTAAGCGCGCAGACTTCTGGCGAATGGACGGTGTGCGCGTACCTCCTTGTGGGGGCGGTGAACGGACGAGTCTTGGAATCTTGACTCCGAGGAAAACCTGGATCGATGGCGCCGCTGGATCTATCTTCGTACTCATTTCTTGTTGTGGATGACGCCGAACTCTGCCGAGTGGATGCGCTGGCGGTACTCGAAGCGTGTGGCGCCAAGAAGACCTATTGTGCAGAGGACGGCTTGGAAGCCGCCGATATCCTCGAACG
>CAYTDF010000614.1:0-3711 GCA_964436365.1 uncultured bacterium
TCGGCCTGCCCCCGCCGTTCCAAATAGAATCGGCAACCCAACGAACATGGCATTCAGGCAATATAGCACTTTCGGTAGGTGTCGCCCCGAGATACCCTCTTTGAGTGGGGCTAAGTTCGGCTGCGCGGTTGGGACAGGGAACCTCGGTCTTGAACCCCTCCGTGTCTGTTTCTAGAATGATGCGGGAGGTCTCCCTCTTTCTTGCGAAGCGATACCCGGGCAAAGGCCGTCAACTCTGAATGAAACCACAAGGATCCGACATAGCAACGATGAAGGACGGCGTGACACGGCGTGCGTTCTTAGGCGGAGTCGCGGGGATGGGCCTCGCGATGGGCGTCGGTGTTCGTGGTGGGAGTGCATTGGATACGGCAGCGGGACGGCTGCTTCACCGCATTGACTGCGTGCGGGAATACCCGGGCGAACAGTACTTTTCCCATGGCGGCGTGAAGGTCGTCGAAAGCAAAGCGGGGCGCTACCGGGAAGCCGAGGCGCGGCCGCTATCGCGTTTCGGCTACCGGTTCACCATCGAGCGGGTCGGCAAGCCCCACGTGGCCGTAATTCGCTACCCAGACTATAAACGCCGCTTTATGTGTATCATGGATGGGACCTGCTACGATCTCACGACAGGCCTGTTCACCGGTTGGGAGCAGCCCCTTAGCGGAAGAATGCTCGAGCTGCGCCAGGTGTTCTGGCCGCGATGGACCGATTGCAGCATCGTCTTCATGACGTGGGGTGAGGGCGAACCGGCGGCGGCGGCCGGCATCGAGATATGGGAACTGGAGGACCTCCCGCCGCTCGAGGTGCCCGGCGACTATGGCGAGGGCCCATACCGCGAGATCGGCATCCAGTACGAGGACCCCTGTGGGTGCGCGGCATCCGAGGGTGCCTTAAGCCACGCGGAATGGACGGAACGCATCGTCCAATATGCGCGCCACACCGGGCAGAAGCTGCTGATCTACCCCATGGCGTGGTACCATGGACCTCTTTTTCCTTCCGAGCGCGAGGCCTCGCACGGATTCGATGTCTTGGCTGCCCGTGACCGGAGGCAGTATTTGCGCTGGACGACACAGCCCGTCGACTGGTATGCCACGTTCCTCGACCGGCTCGGCGAGGAGGGGCTGGCGTTCCAAGGCGCGCTGACGCTCATGCGGCTTTCCTCCTTGATGGAGAAGATGAACATCGACCTGGCCTCTATCCTGGCGGGTGCTGACACCTTCAACAACATGATGTGGAACAACCGGGTGCAGTCCAGCACTAACGATTGGACCTGGCTGTACAACACGCGCAACTACAACACCATCAGGGAAAACTTGAGGGGGCAGGCCGCTTGCGAACCGCACCGGGGACTCCCTGAGTGGGCATACGGTGAGCGCCGCACACCGGGCAGCCACATGGCCCCCATGTTTAACCCACTCCACCCCGTCGTCCAGGAGGCCATTCTCGGATTCGTGAGCGAGCTTGGCCAGCGGTATGGGAAATACCCGGCATTCAAAGGCATCTCTTTCAATATGTTCGCTTCGTGCATGCCGTGGTTCGGCTCCATCCACGCTGGCTACGATGACTATACCGTCAACCTGTTCCACCAAGAGACGGGTATCGCGGCCCACGTGGATTCAAAGGAGCCCGAACGATTCTCTCAGCGCTACGAGTATCTGACATTTGTCTGTCGGCCCGCGTGGGTTGCGTGGCGATGCCGGAAGATCCACGAACTGTTTCGGCGCATTCGGGAGGTCCTCGCTGCCGCCCGGCCCGATCTCCGCGTCACGATAACCCTTTGGGACGAAACCGTCGTGCCGGGTGTTCTCGGCAATCCGACGATGGCGCATCAACTTGACGCGCGGCGGGGCATGCTCGGACTTTACCGTGACGCGGGCATCGATCCCGCACTGTACCGCAACGAACCCGGACTCGAACTCGACTTGGGGATCGGCAATCCCCGCGACCGTGGCGGACACGGATCCACCCCCTATGGCGGTGTGAACCTCCCTGTCGAGCAGGCCACGATGTACCGCAATTTCAACTACCTCGATCGGGAATGCCTCGATGCGATGCGCGCGATCGAGAAACCCGGCGCGTTCATCTTCAACTGCTGGGTCGAGGCCTGGGGCCGCCATGTCTGGTTTCAAACCGAGCCCGGCGATACGAACGTGGCCGAGTTGAGCGTGATGGACGGCGAACCCGCCGAAGGCCTCATGCGTATGAATTCAGAGTACCCCAAAGACGGTTTTTGGTGGGACTCGCAACTACGCATTACCCCAGGGTTTCCGTCTGGACCGCACTTTCTCGAACCCTACACGCACGCCCTCGCCGAATTCGACGCCTGCCGCATCACGCGTGGCGGTCTCTTTCTTGACAAGGCACACACCGAACTCATCCAACGTTTCGCTCAGGCCTATGGCGCTCTCCCGGACCGGAAGTTCCGTACCGTCGGTGCCACAACGGACCCGGTTGCTGTCCGCACGCTCGTGCACGGAGGTCGACGCTACCTCTATATCGTCAGCCGGGACTACTATCCGATCGAAGTCGACGTGCGCTTTGGCGCCACGCCCAAACGACTGCACGACCTGGCCACCGGCGAGCCGGTCACAGCCTCCACGTCTCTGCGTATTGTCCTCGAGCCGTACGGATTGCGCTGCTTATCCCTCGCGCCCGACGTTGAGGTCACCGGCTTCACGGCCACGCCGCCGACCCACATCATCGAGGCCCTGAGCGACAATGCCGAGAACGCGTTCCTCGCCTTCGAGCGGGTCCGCGCATCCGGAAAATACATCCCCGGCATGGACGGCTTCGAGGCCCGCATGCGCCGCGCCCTCACCGAGGGCCGACTCGCCTTCCTCCGCCGCGCCCTCACCGGCTACGTTGCGAGAAAGGCCAAACTTCTCGCGAAGTGAGCGCTCGAGCGGTTTACGTCTACCCTGGACTCCTCCCGCTGTCCCCAAAAGCCCCCCCGAATCGAGTAGATCTCCGCACGCGGCTCCGTCACGTTCAGCAAGTGTGGCTGAAACAACCTGCTCTCAGCCTCTCAGGAAGTTCTCTCCCCCGCCTTGTGGGCCGGGAGGATAGGTCAGTTGTTCGAACAGCGTATTATCGACGTCTCCTGAAAGTGCTATGCTACTCGAATGTTATGCCAGTTGGGTCGCAGATTCTCTTGGGGACAGCGGGTTTGAAGCGCCATTTTGAGAAGTCTCGCAATCGCTGGACTCTTGAGGAAAACTCGGATAAGAATAACCGATGAACAGCGAGATTCTGGCCTCTTTGCAGGGGCAAGCCATCGATACCGTGCATTGCACGATTCACTCCAGCATCCTGCACGATTGCACCGGCGAAGCCGAACGCCAATTCCGCAACCGGGGATTCACGATTGCCGAGAAAAACGTCTCCGCGTATGTGCCGGTGATGGAAGACATTACCATAGAAACCCGGCAGCGTTGGCAAAAAGACGGCACCGCCACACAGACCGTTTATAGGACCCCCGTGGGCTCGCTAACAGAGAGAAAAGAAACGGGACCGGACGGGAGTTTGTGGGTCAAAGAATATGCGCTAAAGGGCATTGAGGATATTCCTGCCCTCAAGTTTATCATCGAGCACACCAACTATTATCCCAACTACGACGCCATCATCCAGGCCGAAGATCGGCTGGGTGACGACGGCATTCTGGTCTGCCGTCTTATGCGTTCACCATTGCAGAGCCTTTTCATTGAGTGGATGGGG
>CAYTDF010000615.1:0-3709 GCA_964436365.1 uncultured bacterium
CGTTCAACGCGCTATTGGAGTACGCCCAACCCGCCAAGATCAACGTGATTATCGAGAATCACGGCGGCCTCTCATCCCAGCCCGGTTGGCTCGCCAAACTGGCGAAGAAGATCGTCAGCCCGCACTTCGGTCTGCTGCCCGATTACGGGAATTTCACAGCGCCAATCGATTACTATGAGGCGACCGAAGAGATGATGCCCTACGCAAAGGGTGTCTCTGTGAAGGCCGGTTTCAAAGCCGATGGAAGCCACCCCCGCTACAGCGTCGAAAAACTCCTGAAGATATCCCTCGCAGCGGGGTACAGCGGCTTTTGGGGAATCGAGTCGGGTATGGGCGCGAAATCAGACAGTCCCGACGACGTGAAAGCTGCGGAGTGGAGAGCCGTGAACCTGACTAAAGCGGCGATCGAAAAGGTCGTTTTCGCCAAATAGCCGGGCTGACGGAAGGGCGCAGGCAAGGATAGCCGTCTGACGCGACAGACTCATTCGACGGAGGACGAGATGACCGAGAAAGAAAGCATGAACCGGCGGGATTGCATGCTGAAAGCGGCGTCGATTCCGGCCTTGACGCTTGTTCCTCGGCAGGTGCTGGGAGGGCCAAATCACGTCCCGCCAAGCGAACGAGTCAACCTCGCCTGTGTCGGCGTAGGCGCGCAGGGGATCCGCGTGATGTTGGAATTCCTGAAACGCGACGACGTGCAAGTGGTTTCCGTCTGCGATGTGAACCGCGAAAGCGACGATTATTCCGAGTGGCGTTTGGGAGAACTCAAGAGCACAATTGATGAAACTGTAGGGGGCGGTTTTTCCTATCCCACCAACGGTCCCAATGGTGCCACATGCGGTCGCGTACCCGCCAAGCGGATCGTCGAGGGGTACTACGCCGAGCGACAGGCTTCGGGGACGTATGCCGGATGTTCGGAGCACGTCGATTACCGTGAGCTTCTCGAACGTGAGAACGATGTCGACGCCGTCGTTGTCGGCACGCCGGACCACGCCCACGCGGTGATCTCCATCGCAGCCATACAAAAGGGTAAGCATGTCTACTGCCAGAAGCCGATGACGCGAACCGTGCACGAGGCGCGGCGCATGGCCGAAGTGGCTCGCGAAACCGGAGTCGCCACACAAGTGGCGGTCGGCAATCAGGCCTCTGAGGAGACGCGGTTGCTCACGGAGTGGATCGCCGATGGTGCGATCGGTACTGTCCGGGAAGTGCATAACTGGTCCAATAGACCCTTCTGGCCACAAGGGATGTTGCGCCCCATTGAGGAAGAGAGACCGCCATCCGGATTGAACTGGGACCTCTGGCTCGGCCCGGCGCACGACCGGCCGTATCACCCTGCCTATTTACCCTTCATCTGGCGGGGCTGGAGAGATTTTGGCGCGGGCGCGCTTGGCGACATGGGCTGCTACAGCTTCGATACGATTTTCCGCGCATTGAAGTTGACGGCTCCCGAAAAAATCGAAGCCAGTTGGACGCGTGCGTATTGGTTGGACAGGGGCGTGACAAAACCGATCCAGAACGATCAATCGTATCCGTGCTCGTCTATGACCCGCTTTCATTTTCCCGCACACGAGCAAAGAGAACGCGTGTCTCTAATCTGGTATGACGGTGGCATGTTGCCGCCACCTCAACCGGAGTTGGAGGGCCGTCCGCTGGCTGAGGAGGCGCTACTTTTCGTCGGAGACAAGGGGAAAATTCTGTGCGACTTCGTCGGCAGCGAACCCGAGCTGGTCCCCACGTCCCGGATGCAATCGTTCAAGAAACCGCCCAAAACATTGCCGCGTTCTCCCGGGCACGAACAGGAATGGATCGATGCCATCCGGGGCGGCCCACCGGCAGGGGCAAATTTCGAGTTTGAAGCTCGCGTGACTGAAACATTGCTGCTGGGCAACGTCATCATCGGTACCGGAAAGCAGTCGATGGACTGGGACGATGCGGAAGGAACCTCACCGGACGTTCCGAATATCGAAAAACAGCTAAATCCACCCTACCGTGCAGGCTGGACGCTCTGACATTCTGGGGCCGCCCACTACTCCGCAGCGGCGGTATCCCCCACACGCCAAAGCGACGCCGTCCCGTTATAGCAGCCGGTGACGATCGATTCGCCGTCGCTCAAGTATACGATTCCGGTCGGGTATCCGCTGTGCAACAGGGCCTGCTGGAACTCCCCCGTTTCGGAATACCACAACACTGTGGCGTGAAACAAGGAATGCGCGATCTGCGTTCCATCCGGAGAATACGTCACCGTCCCGATAGAATCGTTCTGCGACCAAATACGACTGTTGAGCGGATATTCCAGTGTGCGCAGACCTTCGCCGGACTCCGCGGACCACTCTGTCACATACCCCTCGGACCCGATGAGAATCTTCGAGCCATCGGGAGAAAAAGCCAGACTATGATCGTCGTTGCTGAAAAAGAACAGTTCCTCACCGGTCTCGGCGTCGAAGAGTTGGGTATCGTTTCGCCACCCCCCTGTCAGTATCCGACTCTCATCGGAGGAGAGGGCTGCATGATCGATTTGGCCGTATGCACCCGTGTGTGTTTGCAGCACTTCTCCCGTTTCGACATTCCAGAATTTCACAGTCGCATCGATGCTACCCGTCATGAGTCTCGTACCATCTGAGAAGAATTTCACGAACGCAACGCCGTCTTCGTGCCCTTCGTATGCCTGCAGGAGTTCGCCGGTCTCGGCATCTATGATCCGTGCGATACCGTCGCTCCAACTCTTGTAGAACTCTTCGAGAAATGACGAGGGATTCTCTTGGCGCTCGATCCAATACTTGCTGCCGACCGCGATCTTGTTGCCATCCGGACTAAAAGCGATTGCATCGACCGGGCCTTCGCCCTCCCATTGGTCACGTGGAAACTTACGGAGTGGCTCCGCTTCGTTCTCAATGTCCCATATCCAGACCGAATCGAAATGCGCAGTGGCGATTCGGTTCTCATCGGGCGAGACACTCAATGCACGCACACGCGGGCTGTGTCCCGTGAAGATCGCAGTCGTTTCCAACGTTTCAATATCCAGTGACTGAACCGCGCGATCCGAATCATAGTCCTGTGACGCGATGAGCGCGTGGAGTGAATCCGCCGTGAAAGCCGCGTCAACAATGCGTGTATCTGCGGGATACGAGCCAATTAATTCCGCGTTTTCCACATTCCAGAAATCGACACGATTGTAGTAGGTTGCGAGCACGGCGGTGCCGTCCGGCGAGAATCTGACGAGTTCGGTATACCCCAGCCTCTGCTCGACTTCCTCCGCCACCGTCAAAACTTCACCGCTCTCCGCACTCCATATCTCCCAGGCACGGCCAGTGAGAAAGCCGCTTCCCATGGTCAAGATCTTTGTCCCATCCGATGAAAAACAGGGCTGCCCTCGAAGCCGGTTTCCTCGCCACTTGTAGATGTGCAAGATATCTCCAGTTGACACGTCGCGGCTCATGGCCACGCCATCCTTGCCATTCGCCAAGAACGTCTTGCCATCGGGTGAGAACGTTGCCGTCATCCAATCGTCCTCGTTTTCATACGTCCGGAGAATTTTCCCAGTCCCGATTTCCCACAGGAGTATTCTCTTGTCCCACGATGAAGAGAGAACCCAGTTCCCATCCGGCGAGATCGAGATGCTGTTAATCGACCATTCATGTTCGTCGAACGTATACACCCGTTCGCCGCTACGCGTGTCCCAGACTCTCACGGCATAATCGCCCCCGGC
>CAYTDF010000616.1:0-3704 GCA_964436365.1 uncultured bacterium
GTGAGACCCGATGGAGAGCTGGTCTGCTTCGATACTGAGGGCACTGAACAATGGACTAGCACAGGCGCTTTCAAGTTTGGATTGGGCCCTTACATGATCGTTGGATCCCTGATCCACGTTATGAACGACGAAGGTCTTTTGAGTCGTGTGGAAGCCACACCTGAGGCGTTTCGTCTCGTGGATCAAAAACAGGTGCTGCAAGGGCACGATTCGTGGGGGCCTATGGCCTTTGCTTCGGGGCGAATAATCGTTCGCGACCTTACTCGAATGGCGTGCTTGGACATAACTGCGAAATGACGAACAGGAGAGAAGATCATGAAAGAACCATCGAATTTCTCGGGTGCACAATTGCTGATCGGCGCAATCTTAGTGGTCGCCGTTGTCACGGCGATGACGACACTCTTTTTTACAGACATCTTCGGTGCGAAGGGTAGCGGATTGGGGTCTGAATTCGAATACGACCTAACCGCACTTCGCGTTACCGATCCGGCGCTGATCCTCTATGAAGAAACAGAGGTCCGTTTCGAAACAGGATTCGAATGGCCTCGTGCCATCTCGATTGGCCCCCAGGACCGTATTTATGTGGCAGGTGACAGTTCGGTTCACGTGTTCGATTCCACCGGCAAGAAGATCGACGTTGAGATCGATCTCGGCCGGCCCTCTTCTTCGATGACGGTAGCTGAGGATGGAACGCTATACGTGGGCATTGGAGATCATGTGGAGGTCTTCGACGCCTCGGGCGGGCTGAGGGATCGCTGGGAGAGCGCTGGACAGGAGGCGGTTCTGACATCCATCGGTACATTTGGGGAGCATGTATTCATAGCGGAGTTCAGCACTCGGTCGGTGCTCCACTTTGACACCTCGGGCAAGCAGATAGGATCGTTCGGCGATTTTGTCATCCCCAGCCCGTATTTCGATCTCGCCATATCTCCCAATGGAATGTTGCATGTGGCCAATACAGGGCAACACCGCATCGAGGCCTACGCCTTCAGCGGAAATCTCGCATCCTGGTGGGGCGAGTTTTCAAACACGGAGATCACAGGTTTCTGCGGATGCTGCAACCCGGTGAACTTCGCTCTTCTTCCAGAGAACGAAGGTTTCGTCACCAGCGAAAAGGGGCTTACGCGTGTCAAGGTCTACGATGCCGAAGGCGCATTCGTGGGCGTCGTAGCCGGACCCGAACAGTTCGCCCAACATGACAGTCTGTGCGATGCCTCGGGCAACGACTGCACCCGCGGCGGTTTGGATGTGGCCGTGGATTCAACGGGACGCGTATGGGTGCTAGATCTTATCCTGGCGGACGTGCGCACATTCAGCCGGATCGCCGCCCCCAAGGGTGAGCAAATATCAAACGCTTCTTTCACACCGGAGAGTGAACGTGAAACTCATGAATAAGGATAAGATAGGCCGACGCGAAACGTTAAGGTCCGGGGGCCGCTTCCTAGCCTTCGGTTGCCTGGCGTGGATAGGAGGTCTCACCGTACGGAAGAAGGAACGTCCCGAACGTAGGGAGACGTGCGGGCCATCGTATCCTTGCCAGTCATGCGGACAATCCGAACGTTGCTCTTTACCCCCAGCCCTATCTTTCAGACAGAAGAAGAATGAGCGTAACCATGGATAGACCCGAGAAGAACGTCACCAGACGTACGCTCTTGAAGGGCGCACTTCGGGGTGGCTGCCTCTTGAGCTTGAGCGGGATGGCCGGGCTTTTCGCACTGCGCGGACGGGCCCAACAATACGGCTGGCAGATCGATCCGGCGAAATGCGTAGCCTGCGGAAACTGCGCGACGTATTGCGTATTGGAAGAATCCGCCGTCAAGTGTGTCCACACTTTTGCCATGTGTGGGTACTGCAAACTGTGCACGGGCTTCTTCAATCCCGACCCCGTGGCCCTCAACACCGGCGCGGAAAACCAACTCTGCCCGACCGGCGCGATCAAACGCACGTTCGTCGAGGATCCGTATTACGAATACACGATCGACGAACGCCTCTGCATCGGCTGCGGCAAGTGCGTCAAAGGATGCAAGGCTTTCGGAAACGGATCGCTTTACCTCCAGGTCCGGCACGATCGGTGCACGAACTGCAACGAATGCTCGATTGCGGTTGCCTGTCCTTCGAGAGCGTATACGCGCGTCCCGCTGGATCGACCCTATCTGCTGAAAGGAGCTAAACCCAGCGCATGAGTTCGCTTGCCCATGCCATACCGCTCCTCATGCCGCTGGCAGGGATTCTCAATTCAGCAGCGGATATCGAACGATTCCCTCCTCCGGACTTCGACAGCGGCCACCTTCTGCCTCCAACGACGACACCTCTTCCCAGAGCCGAATGGTTGGGGTACTTGGATGTGATTGTGCTGCTTCTGGCGCTTTGCCTCGCGTCGTATTTCGCCCTGAGAGTTCGTAACCGCAAGGGCATCTTTGTTCTCACCATTTTCTCTCTTGGCTATTTCGGTTTCTTCCGAAAAGGTTGCATCTGTTCCATCGGCGCTATCCAGAACGTCACGCTGGCTCTATTCGATGAAACGTACATCTTGCCATTCACCGTGACCGCTTTCTTTCTGCTGCCTCTGGTTTTTTCACTCTTCTTCGGCCGAGTTTTCTGTGCGGGAGTATGTCCTCTCGGCGCTATCCAAGACCTCGTGTTGATAAAGCCGATGAAGGTTCCCGAGTGGCTACAGCACGCTCTGGGCTTGCTCGCTTATCTGTATTTGGGCGCGGCGGTGTTGTTCGCGGCCTCGGGAAGTGGCTTTATCATCTGCCAATACGATCCTTTTGTGGCTTTCTTCCGTCTATCCGGTAATGTGAACATCGTTGTGCTGGGAATCTCGCTGCTCGTGATCGGATTCTTCGTCGGGCGACCTTACTGTCTGTTTCTCTGCCCGTACGGTGTGCTCTTGAGACACCTGTCCCGACTCTCGCAATGGCGCATAACCGTGGCCCCGGAAGGATGCTTCCAATGTCGACTGTGCGAGAATGCGTGCCCTTTCGGCGCGATCGCGACCCCGACTTCCGAGGAAGGTCATGCACCCAGCGGAAGAGACCGGACGCGGCTGGTCGCTATACTCATGCTTGCGCCTTTCCTGATCGCGCTCTCCGGCTGGGCTTTCTCGCTTGCCGGAGGACCCTTCTCACATACGCATTTCACGGTCCGATTGGCCGAACAGATCGTCTTGGAAGACTCGGGCGTACTTGAGGGCTCCACCGACGCGAGTCAAACGTTTCGGAAGACAGGACAGCCTAAGGAACTCCTGGTTAGAGACGCGGAGCGTTTACGTCGCCGGTTTGCATTGGGAGGTTGGGTGTTGGGTGGATTTATGGGACTGGTGATTGTCTGTAAACTGCTCGCCCTTTCGGTGTTCAGAAGAAGAAGGGCCTACGACGCCGACCGCGCGGGATGCCTGGCTTGTGGCCGCTGTTTCTCCTATTGCCCCCCGGAATCGGAATGGCGAGAACAGAACGAACAGAGAGCATCGACACAAGCGGAACAGGCGGTGTCACTCAAATGAGCGAGAGAGTTCGAAGATGAGATTCAACACCGTAGAGGAACCGCCATGGTATCCCGCCACGAGGAACGTCGCCATTGTATCCGGCGCTTATTCCTTGGTTGTTGCCGCTTTGCTTGTCGCGAATTTCTTTGCCAACAGCCCAGGGCCACCGGGGGAAGGACCTCTCTACTCCGCAGAACTGGCGGAACAGATGACACTC
>CAYTDF010000617.1:0-3676 GCA_964436365.1 uncultured bacterium
TAAGGGATGTTCTACGATGGAAGACGATCCCCGCGCGGATTGTCAACGTCAAGTCCATCGTTCAGGGTGAGTATGCTGAGAACGAGTTGCGCAAGGACTTTGCGCCTTCTGAGCGGGTGGCGATTGCCGACGCGGTGAAGGAAGAAATTGGAAACCGCCAAGGGCAACGGACGGATCAGGAACCTGTGCAAAATCTTGCACAAGTTGAGCCTGGCAAGAAGACCCGCGACATCGTTTCAGAGCGTGCGGGTTTTGGCAATTGCGAAACCTACCGCCAGGCCAAATCCGTCGTTGATACCGGTGACGAAGATCTAACGCAACTCATGGATAACGAGACGGTCAGCGTCAATGCCGCCGCCGAAGTCGCCAAGATGCCAGCGGCGAAGCGCAAGAAGGTCGTGGGGCTTGTGAAGTCAGGCGAAGCCAAAAGCGTAAAGGACGCGCAGCGGGCTCTACAGCGTGAAGAGCGGCAGGCGCGGGAAAAGAACAAGCTGGCGGTTGAACTTCCATCTGGGAAATACCGCTGCATCGTGATCGACCCGCCATGGCCGATGGAGAAGATGCTGCGGGATGAGCGGAAGAAGCAAGACGTCTTTGAGTACCCGACGATGGAACTGGAGGAGATCGCGAAACTGCCGATAGCAGACTTGGCCCAGCAGGACGGATGCCATGTCTATATGTGGACGACACAGCGGTTTCTGCCGGATTCGTTCGATCTGTTCAAAGCCTGGGGCGTGCGGTATGAGTGTCTCATGACATGGGTGAAGAATGTTGGCTTCACGCCGTACAGTTGGATGTACACGACCGAGCACGTTCTATTTGGCCGCGTTGGAAAATTGGACGTGCAGCGGATCGGGATGCGTCTGGATTTTGAAGCGAAGCGCAGGGAGCATTCCCGGAAGCCGGACGTGTTCTTTGAACGTGTATTAGAGGCAAGTCCTGGGCCACGGCTGGAAATGTTCAGCCGGGAACCAAGAGAAGGATTCAAACAGCATGGCAATCAGACAGGGAAGTTTTGCGAGCAGATAGTTTTTGGGGGGGCGGGGTGAATCTCCAGGGGTCTGCGTATATACGCGGGCCTTGGTTAGGCGTCCTTTTCCACCCGCAGGTTTTGGAAATCGCAAACGAGGAAGATCATGGGAAAACGTGGACCAGCAAAAACACCAACGTCGCTACAGGTTTTGAGAGGCAATCCAGGCAAGCGCGCGGTCAATCGTAACGAGCCGAAGCCCTCGACAGCACGGATCGCTATACCGAAATATCTGAACGCTGACGCAAAGTCTGCCTGGAAGAAGATAGCACCTGAGCTGAAGAAACTGGGCCTACTCACTGTTGTTGACGTTCCACTGCTGTCAATGCTCTGCACAGAACTCGCCCGATACTGGATGGCCGAGGCCAAACTGCAAGAGCTGGGTGCGGTCGAGCCTGCGGCGCGCGGCGGTTGGAAACCGAGTCCCTACCTTGGAATCTTGAACCGGGCAAGTCAGCGGATTACCACCATCGCCGGTCAGTTCGGCATGTCACCATCGGCCAGAACCAGCCTGAACGTCGAGGGACCGCAGACGATGTCCAGTAAGTTGTTCGATCTGATGGCACTCGGGAAGCACGGAAAGCCACCGACGCACACTGAAGAAGAGGGAGGTGACTTCCCGGCATAATACGGATTTGCATTCATCTTTTTAGGATGTTGGCACCCTGAGGACCATTCAAGAAAGCCGGAGTGACCCGCCATGCGCCGTGTCTGAGCAACGCTTACGCTCCCCCTAAGGCCCTTTCACACCCCAACGAACGAAGTCCCCGCAGAGGCGTTCCACGGGCTTTACAGCCCGCCGTGTTCTGGGGATGATAGCTGAATTCCCGTGCGTTGGAGGCTCTTTATGAAACAGACTCTCGTTCTCTTCTCTGCGTTGTTGATCGCCTTGCCGTGTGCCGCTCAGGAGCCGGTCACGCTCGATCTGGACGTCGATGGGCTAATCGTCGACGCGCCCGGTGAGTATAGCCTGCCGGAGCACTCGTTCGGTTCTGTGCCGGTCAGGGATGAGGGGCCCGCCCAAGTGCTGCTGTCAATCGTACTCGGGACCGTGGTTCTCAACGCGCTCCAGTATCCCGCTTTACCCACCGAACAACCGGAATTCGAGACCCGAATGGTGTGCCCGGAAAACGGGCCCTTTCCGTTTTCCCACGGCCCGACCCTGGTCGAGTTCCCCGAATGGGCGTATGACTGCCTTACGTTGGATCCGACCGAAGAGCCGGATGTCCACATCGAGGTGTACCGCTCACAGATGGCGTACGGTGAACCCTACGTCGTCTACCGCTGCGACTGGCCAGAGCGGCGCTGAGAACATTCCCCGGCGTCTCGCGCCCGGGAGTCGATCAGAATCGCGGCGTCTGTGGGTACGTTCTGTCATACGCGTGTCCATCGACGTACAAGATGCCCTTCATCGTGCTGGAATCACCCCCGAAGAGATAGATGTCTCCGCTGCTGCGGAGCCCGTTGGTCGGGGTATATGAAGTTATCGTTGCTCCAAACTGCAAGTCCGAACGCGCGCCCATATCCTCGTCCTGATCGGGGCCGCGGGAGTTGATGTTGTACATCTTCTTTACCGGATCCGGATTGGCCGGAGCCACCGCGACTTCGTACATATCGATCCCGGTCGTTTCATCGTTGTCGATGGCCGTACGGTACTTGTTCTCAAACGGATCCAGCGGGATCGCGCCCATATAATCCAATTCGGTCAGCCAAACCAATCCGGCTTGGGCGTGAGGTTTGCCCTCGGGATCGGAACCACTCTCGTTCTCGTTGATGTATGAGTTGTGATCCATCCGATACATCTCCATGGCCATGGTCATAGCCTTCAGGTCGGAGACGACACGCGCTACTTTTGCGCGCAGCTGGGCGTTCAGGAAGTTCGGCACAGCTATGGCCGCAAGGATTCCAATGATTGCGACAACAATCAGCAACTCAATGAGTGTAAAACCTCGGCGTTTCCTTTTCGACATGGTTCCTCTGCTCCTCCTCAGACTTCACTCCTCTTTATCCTCTCCATCACGCTTGCCAACACCAGACTTTCTTACAGCCCTCCCACTCGACTCGATCAGAATCGCGGCGTCTGCGGGAACGATCCGTCATACTCGTGCCCATCGACGTACAAGATGCCTTTCATCACGCTGGAATCCCCTCCGAAGAGATAAATATCACCGCTGCTGAGAAGCCCGTTGGTCGGTGTATACGAGGTGATCGTCGCCCCAAACTGTAAGTTCGACCGCGCGCCCATGTCTTCGTCCTGGTCGGGTCCGCGCGAGTTGATGTTGTACATTTTCTTCTTCGGACCCGAGGCCGGAGCCACCGCGACTTCGTACATATCGATCCCGGTCGTTCCACTGGCAGTGGCGTACTTGTTCTCAAATGGATCCAGCGGGATCGCGGCCATGTAATCCATTTCGGTTAGCCAAACCAATCCAGCCTCGGCGTGAGGTCCTTTTTCGGGGTCGACGTAACTCTCGCTCTCGTTGATGTACGAGTTATAATCCAGCCGATACATCTCCATGGCCATCGTGATGGCTTTCAAGTCGGAGACGACGCGCGCGACTTTCGCACGCAGCTGAGCATTCAGGAAATTCGGCACGGCAATAGCCGCAAGGATTCCAATGATCGCAACGACAATCAGCAACTCAA
>CAYTDF010000618.1:0-3673 GCA_964436365.1 uncultured bacterium
AGGTTCCCGAAGGCGAGGTCTATAGCGCCATCGAAGCGCCCAAGGGCGAACACGGATTCCATGTTGTCGGCGATGGGACCGGGCATCCCAAACGGTTACGGGTACGTAGCCCCAGTTTCGTCAACCTCTCGGCCCTGCCGGAGATGGTGCGGGGCAGCATGGTGGCCGATGTGGTCGCGGCCATCGGGACTATCGATCTCGTGCTCGGCGACTGCGACCGGTAGTTCTTGGGGGTCTGCTCTCACCCCGGCAGCAGATCGTCGTAATAGCCCAAATTGAACTTGACGATTTCGGTGAGGCGTTCTTTCGAAAAGAGCGGTCCACGGGTGACAATCCGTATCTTGTCGTAGTAAGCCGCCAGGTCCGGATCGACGATTTGGTTTTCGCCGGTATGCAGGGTCTCGATATACCCGTCAGGAATATCCCGCCAATAATGACCGATACGCCACTTGCTTCCCGGGGCGAGTGGGAGCCGGGCGAGTAGTGGATCCGTGAGCGCGCATTGGTCGACGATCTGCACCTTAGGTCCGGCGAAATAGCCCAGGTAGCCCACGGCCTGCCGGAGTTCGATGGCCGTGCCGCTCATGCGCATCTTGAGACCCTCACCCACCAGTTTGTGGTCGGGCATGATCGTGTTGCGCCGCGCGCGCATCAGTCCGGCGGCCTTGTAGTAGACCGCCCGCTCGTCGGCGACGCCTTTGTAATCAATGTGAAACTCCCGGTTGTGCCCGTAGTCCTCGCCGCTCAAGACCGTGGGATAGGGTGCGATCAATCCGGCGAGAACCACAGCCAGACAGAGCGAGGTGACACGACGCATCTCCAGATCGATTCCGCAGTTGCTGGCAAGGATGACCGCCATCAGCAATGAACCGCTCAAGAACCGTCCGGCCATGAAATCGCCGCCCACCGAGACCACGTAAACGAGATTGAGAATCACCCCCACAACCAACGGCATCAGCCGCCAGCGTCGGGTGAGGAAGGGCAGGGCAACGCCCAAGCCGAGCAGTAGTGGAGTGATCGGATCGTAGGCGACGGCGCTCAGTAGATAGAGAAGACCCTGTTGGGCTAACGCTCCCTGGGGAATGCCCGTCGCCAACTTGGCATACGCGGTGTTGGGGAATAAGAACCCATAATAAAAAAGCGAGAAGAGCTCCCACAACATGACGGGGGTTACCCCCAGCAGCAGAGCTCCGACCGTCTTCTTCGAGCGTTGCCGCCAGGCCTCCCAAACCAACGCGGGGAGGAAGAAACAGAGCGCATCGAGCCGGGTCAGCATTCCCACAGAGGCCAACAGCGACAGGCGAAGCAACCGGTTCGGCCGTTCATCGCGGCGGAGGAACTCGATGGCGAACAGCACCAGGGTGAGATGGGTCAGCGGGTTCTCTAGCCCGCAGGCGGAGTAGTCCATGAACGCCTTCGACCCGACCAGAGCCAGAATGCCGACGACGGCTGTGGCGGTCGTTTCCGCGGCTCTACGGGCGTACAAAAAGACGGTCAGCAACGAAACGCCCAGACAGAGCGCCGTGGTCGTGTAAAAGAACTCTCGCGTCACGTAGAACGCCACGACATGCAACGCCATCCATAGCGGATGGGTATAAGCCTGCACGCGTTCGCCGACATTCCAGACCAGCCCATAGCCGTCGATGAAGTTTTCGACGGTCCGAAAGGTGATGTAGGCGTCCTCGGTCACCCAGGCGTGACGTACCAGGATCAGCGCGAAGAATCCGATCGGCAACGCCAGGATCGGCGTCCACGCCGTGGGGTGTGAACCGGGGCGCGACTCGGCGTCGGACTTCGGCGTTTCAGCTGCGGAGGACATGCCTGAATCTATCACGCCTTCCGAAGCGCCGCCAAGTTCGAGAGCACCGAGTTCAAGAACCACGAGTTCGGGAGCGACAAGAAGACCCCGGGGACGTGCGTCCCCAGGGCCTTTGTGAGGTGGTTATTGCGTGTGGTTATCGTGTGCAGCTATCGCGTTTGCGTCTAGAAACCTAGGCTTCCGCTTCCGCCGCCTGCTCTTCCGCTGCGTCGTCATACCGGAAGAAGATGGCGAAGAAGATCAGGGTGACGATACCCACGGCCATGGGAACCAGCCAGACGGAGCCCCACGCGGTGACGGCGGCGTCGCCCTCGCCGGTTGTGAACCAAGCCTGAACCATCCCCGCTGTCGGTCCCGCGACGAGCGGTCCGATACCGAGGATCAGCAGGTTGACGAAGTTCTGCGCGCTGGCGCGAATATCCGGCGAGCAGACTTTGTCCACGAAGATGAAGACTGAAACGATGAAGCAGGCGAAACAGAAACCGTGGAAGGTAATCGAGAAGATCTGCATCGGCATGGATTTGAAAGCCGAAAAGAGGAAGAACCGGATGATGTAGGCCAGGATGCCCACAATCATGGTCACCTTCAGACCCCACTTCTTGACCAAGAATCCCGCGACGATCCCCAGAACGAAGAGCTCCGAGAGCTGGCCGACCATCATCATCGGCATGATGTTCCTGTCGGCGATACCTGTGGATGCCAGATACGTGCTGGTCCAGATGAAGTACCACATGTGGATGACGGCGATGGGGAAGCAGGTGATGAAAACGACCAAGAAGGCCGGATTCTTGAGGAGTTTGACGGCCTTGAGCGAGGCCGCGCCCTCTGCGTTCGGCGAGGGGGGCGTCGCTGGGAGGAAGAAGCAGTAGACGCCGTAAACCATCGAGATCACTCCCGACCACTTCATGCAGCTCGCCAGGGGTAGCCGAAGCGCTTCGCCTTCTAGACCCTTGGGAAGGCAGACAAGCGAGAAGATCCCACCGATCGCCATCCAACCCAGCGTGCCCCAGACCCGAATCCCGCTGAACTGCTTGTCCGGTATGGGCAGGTGGTGGAATGTGAGCGAGTTGGTGAGGGAGATGGTGGGGAAGTAGATGATGGAGTAGACGATGGAGAGGATGAGGAAGGGCTTGAAGGTCGTCGTCCCGCTCAGTATCCACATCAGCACGCCACCCAGGATCATGCTCACGCCCAGGAACTTTTCGGTGTTGAAGTGACGGTCGGCTAGCTGCCCGCTAATGAACGGACCGGTGATCGCGCCGACCGCGGCCGCCGTGCCCACGATCAGGCCGATCTGATAGCCCGTGAAGCCCAAGAACCCGCTCAGATAGCGCGGCAGAATCGGCAGCCAAACACCCCAGACCGCGTACTGCAGAAACATCATGACGGACAGTTGAATGCGAAGGGTTAGACTCATCTCACTCTCCAAATTACATTTTTTTTCAGAACCTCAGACGAACTGTCCGAGCTGGAGTACCGGAATGCCCGGCTCCACAGGCGCGACGCGCGCTCACGGGTAATCACAATAATCGACGCTTGCGGTGCCAAACGCTCCAGCAAGCCTACGTCCCCCGGACCTGCCCTGGCAAGGCGCGGAGCGGACTGAACGGAGGGCGCACTCATCCTTTTTGCCCTCAGAGATGCCCTTTGGGGCAAGAAACGCCTCCCCTCACAGAGCCATTCTTGGAGTCTGAATTGATTTCCAACTACCTGATATTACAGTGTTTGTGTTCACGTTGGCGCACTTGCTGGATCACCGTGGCCGACTCGGTGCGTGACGTGTTCATGATAATACAGGACCAATTCAGTCGAATTTGCCGGGTATAGCTTTGTTACACGCCCCGGATTCGTAGA
>CAYTDF010000619.1:0-3669 GCA_964436365.1 uncultured bacterium
GGTGCCCGGCCCGATTCCAATCGCCATAGCCCATGTCGTCAGCGAAAAGAATGACGAAGTTGGGTTGACGCTTCCCGTCACGCCCACATTTCCGCGCACTCGCGCATCCCAAAAGTGAACTCGCGGCGGCCGCGCCCACGCCGCCCCCCACGGTCTTTAGAAAACTGCGCCTGTCTTGCCCTTTCATCAGGAAACCCCTTTCTCTCTCACAGTGGTGACACACTATATCTCGGAGAGACCTGTCAGCACAAGCACCTTGCAGAGCGACCATGTGTTTCAGAGAGAATCGAATCGCCGCTACGGTTTGACTTCGCCGGGATGGGGGCATATACTACAGACGTAAAATAAAGCGTTGTTTTCTGGATATTATGGCTACAACATATCAATACACTGTCGTTTTCGACCGCGATGAGGATGGCGTCTACATCGCGACAGTACCGGCGCTGCAGGGTTGTCACTCCTTCGGCCATACCCTGGCGGAAGCCGAAAAGAACATCCAGGAAGCGATTCTTTGCTATCTCGAAGGCTTGCGGGAAGTCGGCGAAGAGATACCGGTTGAGGAAACTCCCCCCACCCCGGTCACGAAGGCGGTCCAAGTAAGTCTGGCGGCTGTATGAGCGCTCGTCTACCGACCGTCACAGCTCGAAAGATGATTCGGGCACTTGAGAAGCTTGGGTTCACTCTGAAACGGCAACGAGGGAGTCATGCCTTCTTCCACCACATCGACGGTCGCTGCACAATCGTTCCCATCCATCCCGGCGATCTTCCGCGCGGAATCATGCGCCAAATCCTTAGAGACGCCGGTCTCAACGAAGACGAATTCCGTAAACTCCTCTGACACCCACCGTTAGCGTTCCCAATCCTCCAAAGGCTCGGCAGCGATCTCCGTCTGTGCCTTTTTGGATTTGCCCTGTGGCGTTAGGAGAATCGCGAAACGGACGGATCTCACCTTTTCGGGGCAGATAACGGTGAGTTTCTTCATTTCGTTCTGCTGCCGTTGCGGTTCGGGTGGGTTGGCATCGGCGATTTCGAAGAAAGCATCGACCGGTGAGAGGATTCTGACTTCCAAACGCTTGCCCTCATGTTCGAGTTGCGCCACGCGGCCTTGGATTTTGACAGTCGCAGAGGTCATCATGCCCCAGACGGCATCCACCGGTTCGTCAGATTCGATCTCGTCCTGGACCAAGACCCGTTCGCGATCGAGCAACGCCACACCACGCCGGAACCGTTTCAAAGCGTAGGCCTGGGAGAGATCGGCGATGGCGAACGCGCGGTTGGGCTCCGACTGAAACGCGACGATCGGCGCGCGGGCGCGCGGGTCCTGATTTTGGCCATCTATCAAGACAGTGTTGTGACTGGCGGTCACCAACCGGTAATAGGTCCAGCGCTTCTTGCCGAAATATCCGGGGAGATTGTAGTTATCGGGCCCCAAATCGACAGCCCAGCGGACCCCCTCGGCGTCGAGAACGAACGACCCCAGATCGAGATGGCTGTGATTGGCCTTGTTGTCGCCACCCTTGAACCCGACGAAGATCGCATTGGGATCGTTCCACGCGCTGCGTAAGAAGACGGTGTCCACCCCCTGGAAGAAGGTGTCGAGCGGCAGTCCGCTCTGGAGCGGATCGCGCATTTCGGGTGAGAACCAGACGAGATCGAGCGCGTGGGGACGCTCGGTGTTTCGGCTTTGGAGCCAAGCGTAGACGGGCTGCTCGAAGCGGCGGGCGAGCCAAAACATCTCGTGGGTACCGGCCACGCGGTCACGGGCATCGGCATAGTTGAAGGTCTGCCCTAACGGCCCCTCGAACGCGATACGGAAATGCCCGGCCCGTTCGAAACCCGGCGCGTCAGACAGGCCGAAATCACTCCCTAACGCCGTCTCCAGAGCGGCCAAGAAGTAGACGGTGTAGCGAGTGGCGTAATGCCAGTAGCCCGGCCCCTCGTTCCACCCACCGTCCGGTGCGTAGCCCTGGAGCGCGTCGGGAAGTTTCGCCACGGCATGCTGAAGGACAGTGGCGGCAAGCGCGGGTTCCTCATCGGCGATGGCCAACGCTCCAATGCCGATTCCTCCGTGACAGACCTGATTCCAGTTGTGCGTGGCCCGTGTCCACCAGGCATCCTCTTCGAATCCTTGGAGGTATGGCTCGATGCCCTTCTCGACAATCTCCGTTCGAAGCGTCGTTCGCTGTTCCTCGCTGAGGGAATCGTAGAGCCAGTCGTAACCGATGGCGAACGCGTGCGTCATCTCGGCGGTGTCGAGGAAATGGGATGGATTCCAGTCCGGGAATGCGGCTGCGGCGTTCAACTCGCTCAGGGCGCGGTCGAAATGCTCCTGTTGACCATCGAGCCGAAACAACAGGGCCAACAGATAGACACGCTCCAGACATCGGCGACTCTGTGTGAGTAGACGGGGGCCAATAATCTTATATTCGACGAGGGGTTTCGAGGCGAGTTCCCGCGCGTCCTCACGCAGACGGCCGAGCATAGCCCGCGCCGTTTCATTCTTCTCGATTGTCTGACGAATCCTGAGGATATCCGTCTCGGGGGCAATCAGGCGTGGATGGCCAGGCCGCAATGTCTCGAGGTTCGGGAGTTCGCTCTCGGCAAACACGGAACCGGCGAGAAGAACCGACACGGCAAGCGCCGTTCCCCAGAGCAAAACGCTCCCAATCGTACGTACGGACTTTTTCATCTTCTTCACTCCCATCTTCCAGGCGTTCAGCGAGTGTTTATTGGGGAAACATGCCCGCAACGCGCACTTCGAAGCATAACCGGCACTGTAGCACGAGCCCACGGCCGTACCAGCCAGTGCCGAAGCTCGCTTTGGTGCCTGCAATGACGTCTTGCTACAATGGTTGATTCGAGGGAGAATCTGGAAGAGTCGTGTGAAGATCCCACGGGAGCACCCACAAGGGGAGAGCGAGAGTCAGCCAGACTCATGGAAGCCAAGACGGTCAAATACCTCTCATCCGACCGAATCGCAGGCACGACGTTGTCGTCCCTACGGGAAGATGCGGCGTTTCATGTCCAGGGCGTGGAGTTGCCAAGCGAGTTGGCGACGGGGGACGAAGAGACGAACGCGCCCGTTGTCGTCTCGCTTGACGCCGCCGACGGCCTCCCGGACGAGTTGGGTAGTGAGACGCCTCTACTTCTGCTGATCGACGCCTCAAAACTCCAGACGCTCCCCAATCTGGCCGAACGGTCGCGTGTCACCGTGCTCGATTCGAACGCGAGCCGCCTGGTCGTGCGCCGGACATTGCAATCGCTGTTCCGCCATCAGTCGATGCGGCAAGCGATCAGCGACTTTTCGGAAGCGTTGCAGTCGACGCAATCGGAAATCGAAGTCTTCAGCCGGATCGGAATGGCTTTGGGTTCTGAACGAGACACGAACCGCCTGCTGGATCTGATCCTTACGTACGCTCGGAGGATCACCAACGCCGACAGCGGAAGTCTGTATATTATCCGGGAAGAGCGTGAAGGAAATCGGATTACGCAGAGGAGTCTCTATTTCGCCAACACGCAGAGCGACACGCTTTCGATGCCCTTCCAGGGCGTGGAACTGGAGATTTCGGAGGAGTCGATCGCGGGCCATGTCGCACTTCACGGTGGGGTTCTGAATTTACCGGATGTGTACGATCTCCCGCCGGATAGCCCTTACCATATCAATCCCGA
>CAYTDF010000620.1:0-3668 GCA_964436365.1 uncultured bacterium
AGGGCGGAAAATGACTGCATGCAGTCCGTCGATACATTCTCGGCAGATTCGATCAGTTGGAACGAGTGCACGCTTCAAGGCGAATGGATCGAATTGGACCACAGCCAATTCAGCGCCGCCAAAATCAACTGGGCACGAGGGCGGTGGTCCGGTACAGAACGGATCAGTTGGGCTGGAGCCCGTTTCTCGGGTGCGAGCATCGACTTCGAAGCCACTCAGTTCCACACCGCCACGACGGATTTTCGAGAGTTGTCAATCGAGGCGGACTCGTTCCGCCTCGGTGGAAGCCGGTTTGAAGGCGATGAAGTCATGTTGTCCAAGTGGCGGCTGGCTGTAGAAGATGTCGACTTCGCCGATATGAGCATCGAGTGTCATGAGGCGGATTTGACCGGTTGGAACTGGCGAGGAGAACAGTTGAATCTGGACGGCTTGGAGGTGGATGCAAATGAACTCAATTTCGCTCATGCGGATCTGTCCGGTGCAAGATGCTCTATGCAGAGAATGCGGTTCAAAGGAAACACCTGCTCGATCCAAAGTTCCAAGTTCTCGGTTGAAGATGTACGGCTGGAGGGCTCCTGCTTCGGCTCGGAGCGCACGCTGTTCCGCATGAACACATTTATGGGATCGGTTCATTTCGACGACGTCTCGTTCCAGGGCGAAGAGACCGTCCTGTGGCACAACGATTTTCGCGGTCAAACGACAAGCCTTCGCAACGCTCGGTTCCCGACCCGGGGTTCATGGATCGCCGAGGATGTCTCGCAACTAGTGCTCTCGGGAGCCTCCGTGGCGCGGGTGGACTTCTCGGGATCGAGCTGGCAAAGCCACGGGGGCCGCAAACGATGTCTGGACGAGATGCTCGCCCGGGGCACAGACGGGCTCATAGAAGCCGCCGACCTCTATCGCCAGTTGAAGGAATCGCACCTGCGCTCAGGCGCGCGCCGGGCAGCGGGAGACTTCCTGATCGGAGAGATCGAGTGCTACCGGCATTTGGCGAGCGGTGGCAACCTGCAGCGGCTCTCGTGGATTCTGTGGCTCCTGAACGCCACCTGCGGGTATTTGGAGCGGCCGTGGCGAACGGCGACATGCTGGTGCGTACTCGTCGGCGTCGTGGCCATGGTGAACGGTGCTATCGGGAGTCCTCATTGGCTGTGGCCACTGGGTGGACAGGCGACTTTGGGCTCGCTTTTCGCCTTGCGGTTAAGCAATCTGATCCCGATGCTCGGGTCCCTGCTCGTAACCGCAGGTCTCTGTATTATTGCGTACGTATGGCGTCGCTCACACGGTAAACCGCTCAATGCGGGGTTGTTTCGTCAGGCGGTTCCGTTTCGGCGGTCGAAGCCCGAGAAGCACAAACCGAGCCCGCAAGAATCGTAAGCGCCGATGCCGCGCGGTGACGATACAAGTGTCGAGCGGCAATCGTCTCTCGACGCGATTCGATCCAATCCCTGCGGTCATTGGGTCGTTCCAGCCAGTCCCCGACAGATTCAGCCAGCGCCTCAGGCGTCTTCGCGGTGGGGCTCTCGAGACTCTCCCACTGCCCGGCCACAACCCGTTCCATCTCGTCTGCGGCATGCCGAGACGAAGACAGCAGGAATCCTCCGAAGCCCGGGATGATAAAATCCCGCTGGGTGGGCGATGCGAATCCCTGCAGACTGCGAAGATTGATGTTGATCTCCGTGGAGACCGCCAGATCGGGAACGTCCCGGTGCGGATCGATGGTCGGATGAAGAACATCCCGCAGTTTCGATCGCTCGGGCAATACGGTATGCCAATCTTCGTTTCCGAAGATCTTGAGACCGTACGGCGTCAATGCCTCCAGCATGCGAATCCGATGCCGGGTATTGGCCACCACGTACAAATAATAGGCTAGAGGACCGTCGAGATTGAGACGTTTGCCTTCCGTCAGCGGGTTCGCATCTAGCAGTTCGTCGAAGCTCAGTCCGGGATCGTCGAGACGCCGGTCCACAATCGTGTCGAGGTAGTGCGCAACCGGGTCGGGAAGCTGACTCCGCCATGCACTCATATCCATCACGGACCCCACATACGCAACAGGACTGACGAATCTCTCTTTCCGTTCACCGGGTTCGAGCCGATCCGCCGCCACCGGAAGATAGATCACCTCTCGGGCGCCACGGGCTTTCAAGATGGGGATGAAACCCGGGTCCGCGGCCACAACCACGTCGCGCGGCCCGAAAGCGTCCGCGCCGAGGATGAACGGGTCGTCGAGCATCCAGACAAAGCGCGGCACATCCATCGCCTCCTGCTGGGCGCTGGAGAATCCCAGCTGCGTCAGATAGACTGCGGAAGGTTGGTTGACGAATAGAAGGACATCGGGAGACGAAGCCTCGAGTTCTCGGCGCAGCGTCTCCGAACCGTCGGGAGCGTCCGGGTCCAAGGGTGTGACGTGGACATCGCAGCCGAGAGTTCGGAGCCCTCCGACAAATCCGCTCACGATCGCCCGAGCCCCAAAGGAACGGGGGTCGTCGAAGGTCCAGAAACTCCGAAACGTCGGGCGAGTCTGTTCTCGCATTGCCTTAACTCTCCATGGACAAACCGGAATCAACAGCTTGCGTAGAGTCTAGCAGAGGGATATCCCCGGCGCGCCTGAGCGCACGACTATCGCAGATCCCTCCCGAGAGACTTGTGGGGTATCTGGGAGTACTCCTGGCCCTCACAGCCTACTCGGGGTACGTCTACATGGTCGACGGGCTTCTGGTATTCGAAACCACGCTAAGCCTCGTCGAGCGCGGCTCCCTCGCGCTCGGCTATCCGATCTACATGAGTTTCGCCAACGAGGTGGGGGAATCGATCAGCCCTTTCGGTCCAGGACAATCCATCCTCGGCATCCCTTTCTATCTGGCTGGACGGGTAGGATCCACGCTCGCCGGGCTGAGCCCGAGCGGAACGCGGGTGATCCTGGTCTCGGCAACGATGCTGGTCAATGTCGTGCTATACGGCGTTGGGCTCTCTCTCACCGCGCGCCTCGCCGGATACTGGGGCGCGGGCAAAAGAGAAGCCTGCTGGATTGCGCTGGCCTTGGGTTTGGGGACGTTCTGGTGGGTGTATAGCCAAACCCTGTACCGCCAGGTACCCGCGGCTGTCTTGACGGTGGCGCTGCTTGAACGTCTCGCCCGTTTCCGTGGTACCGGAACCGCAGGCGAGACCCATACGATCGCGTTCCTGCTGGCCGTGCTGATTCAGTTCCGGTTGGACGGGATTCTGATGCTCCCCATCGTTCTGGCCGGAATCCTGTGGGACCGGCTCAGTGCCAGAAGACGGTTCGAGCGCATCGGGATTGTCGCGCTGTGGATGCTGGTCGCGGGCGCGGGCGTACTGACCCACAACCTGTTCAGTTCGGGCTCACCGTTCGAGACGATCTCACCCGGTATCGGATTCGATTACCCAGTCCAACTCAGTCTGCCGTTCTACTTCTTTTCCTGGAAGCTCTCGATCTTTCTGTACTCTCCCCCGCTGGTGCTGTTTCCCTGGGCCATCGTGGCGCTTTGGAGAAGGAATCGCCGTGACGCCACGCTCGTCATCATGCTGACGGTGATGTACCTCTTGCTGTATGCCCGATACAACAACTGGCCAGGCGGCATCTCGTGGGGACCGCGATTCACACTGGTTCAGACGCCGGTCTGGCTCGCGGCGCTCGGTGCCTGGCTGGC
>CAYTDF010000621.1:0-3664 GCA_964436365.1 uncultured bacterium
CTATCATGACGTGCAACCGGTCTATCTCCACGACGGAAGAATTGCATTTTCCTCCAGCCGGATCGGGATGCGGGATGAGTACCATGGCTATCTCGCCACAGGACTCACCGTGATGGACCGGGACGGGGGCGATATTCATTGTATCGGCTTCAGCCTGGGGCGTGATAACGAGCCAACCGTGCTGGACGACGGCCGCATTGGCTTTAGTCGTCTCGAACTCTTCTACTCCAGGCTAAAGACCGAACTCACAATCCAGGCGGTTTCGCCCGATGGGAGCAAGAACGTCACTCTCTATGGACCCGAGCGCCGTGATTTTTGGGAGAACGTCACGCGTGAATCTGGGGAGAGGTGGTGGGGAGAGGCCCCCCCTCGGCATCGCGTATTGCGCCTGACTCAACCTCAGTCTTTCGGACAGGGACGCGTTATCTGTGCCACGACGGGCGGGCTCACCCTCGTCGGCCCCGGCCGTTATGAGGAAGCCTTCATACCTCATGACAAGAAGATGGCCGTGACATCACCCTATCCACTGGATGACGGTCGCGTGCTCTGCGCCGCAACCGCAAAGGCGTTTATCTCGAGTGGGACGGCGAACGCGACGGGGGTCGATCTGGGGTTGTACTGGCTGAATGCCGAAACCGGTGCGCTGACAGAACTCTACAACAATCCTGGAACGGCGGAATTTGAACCCCGTCCTGTCATGGTGCGACGCCCCCCGCTCGGGTTGATCGAGACTCCACAGGCTCGCAGCCGCGCCTATACGGCTCGCTTGTTCTGTGGTTCGGTCAGGAACTCGCAGGAGGAACGTGTCGCCGTCCGCGGCAAACTGGTCCGCGTGAACGAGGGCCGACCTGTGGTCGGTCGACATCACTCGCATACAAGCAAACTCGGAGAAGCCTGGAAGAATCACACTGGCACGAATGCACGTGTTTTGGGCACCGCCCCTCTTGCTGCCGACGGTTCTTTCTTTCTGGAGGTGCCCGCCGATCGCTTGATCCACTTGCAAGTACTCGATAGCGACCGGAACGTGGTCGGAAATCAACAGATATGGATGTATGCGCGCCCGGGGGAAACACGCAGTTGTGCCGGGTGCCATGAGAAGCCAAATACGACTCCCCAACTCCTGCAGAGTGGTTTTCCCCTGATGGCGAAGACCGCCCCGGTGAAGTGTTTGCCCACGGGCGGGGAGTTTTCCTATCGTGCAAAACTATGGGACAAAGGCACGCTCTCCGATGAGGGCGAGGCAAGGACGCGGACCGTGCGTGCGGTCAACCTGATTGGCAGGTATTGATCGCAACACCGTGAAGGTATGTGCCCCGCGCCATTCGGGGTGCTCTCGCTTGAGAGCTCGACTCCGGTTCTCCTGAAAGTGTCGCAAATGGAAAGAAACTGGGGCCTCTATTTTCGCGTGACGGACGCTCAGGGAAGATCGGCCGAAGGGTTAGCGTGGAACTGAAACCGTGAGTATACTCGCAGGACAAACCCTAGAGGGAACAGAACTGAGACGAGTGTGCCAATGATCTCGTTCAGACGAGAATCCGCACGCCTTGCCTATAGAGGATCAATCGAGGAGAAGCGAATTATGAAACGCTCAGGTTTTACACTCATCGAGTTGCTTATTGTCGTTGCGATTATTGGAATCTTGGCGGCGATCGCGGTTCCGAACTTTCTCAACGCCCAGTTGAGAGCCAAAATCGTCCAGGTCTATTCGGATCAACGTGCGCTCGCTCAAGGGTTCGATATGTATGGTCTCGACAACAACGACCGCTATCCGTTTCGAGGCGACAATCAATGGGAATCGAGAGTGATCTATCCGATGTTGACGACGCCCATCCCTTACATGAACACCATTCCGTTGGATCAGTTTACCATCAAGGATCAACCACAGCGGGCCGCCCACATGCATTATTACCCCGCGTGGAATGTCCTTGAGGTGGCCAAATACCAAGGTTGGCAACCGGGATGGGGTGGGGTTCCGATGCTCGATGCCGTCAAACGGGGGGCGCACATCTTAATGGTCAGCTCGGGGCCGGATAAGGAAGAAGAAATCGCTTCCAATGGGAGGCTGTTTGCGTACCACACGAGTAACGGTTTAGGTTCCGAGGGAGACATCTATCGATTCACGCCCGGGACTTTGGGGCAATCGATGTAGACAGATCGAGAATCCCCTGCAAGTACTCTCATCGTATCCGCACATCGCGCAACCGCTTGGTTCGTGCTAGGTTACCTCGGCTGTGAGGAGCGCTATCTTGGAGTTTCTTCAACGATAGGGTGTTCGGGACGGCTCTTGGAGGAGATTTGCGATGAATGTACTCGAGGCCATCGGCAACACGCCGCTTGTGGAATTGGCCGGGCTGAATGGTAAGCATCCGAATGTGAAGGTTTTCGGTAAACTCGAAGGCAGCAATCCCGGTGGTTCGATCAAGGACCGGCCTGCCTATCACATGATCCGGGCGGCTGAAGCGGCTGGACTATTGACCAAAGATAAGACGATTCTCGAGCCGACATCCGGCAATACGGGCATCGCATTGGCGATGATCGGCGCGGCCAAGGGATACCGGGTGAAACTCTGTATGCCCGCCTGTGTGAGTGTCGAGCGGCGCGCTGTCTTGGAGGCCCTGGGGGCGGAAGTTGAACTCACCGCCGCGTGTGAGGCCACCGACGGTTCCATTCGTCGGGCTCATCAACTCGTGGAGCGGGAGCCGGGCACGTATTTTATGCCCAACCAGTTCGAGAACGAAAGCAATATCCTTTCGCACTATGAGACAACTGGACCGGAAATCCTCGCCCAGACCGATGGAGAGATCGATGCGTTTGTCGCGGGGTTGGGAACCACAGGGACCGTGATGGGCGTGAGTCGTTTTCTGAAAGAGCAGAAACCGGAGGCGCGTGTCATCGGTATTGAGCCACCGTTGGGGCACAAGATTCAAGGTCTCAAGAATATGGAAGAGGCCATCTGCCCCAAGATCTACGATCCCGAGATGCTCGACGAGAAGATCACGGTCCACGACGAAGAGGCATTCGAGGTAACTCGGCGGTTGGCGCTCCGAGAAGGTATATTCGTCGGGATGTCGAGTGGCGCGGCGGTCGCTGGTGCGTTGCGAATTGCCGCGACAATGAAGAGCGGCATCGTTGTCGCTATTCTGCCCGATCGTGGTGACCGCTATCTCAGCACCGAACTGTTCCGTCCGATCTGCGCCCAGTGCCCACCGTGATCCCCCGGTCGCAGAACTGTTCTCAGAAAGATAATCCACCCCATGAGACATGGATGATATCACCGCTACTTATCAGTCCGTTGGAGGGATTGTAGAGACCGGCCTTGAAGCGTTGCGCCGAAGAGGGTGAGAAATCGCCACCTCTGTAATCCTCATCCTTGTCCGGGCCAAGCCCCTTGATGGCCCAGTCCGTCCGGCATTGGGCCGGGCCAAACGCCGTATACCCGTATGCCTGAGACGAACTTTGATACAACGGCTGGAGATCCGGGTTGCGGAACGGATCGAGAGGGATGGCGGAAATGTAGCCGATGGGGGTCGTTAAGGGATTCCACTCTTGGATGGGATTGCTTCCCATGTGGTTAAAGTAGCATTTATTGTCGATACGGTACATCATCAGGGTAGAGTATGTGCCATAGTTAGTTGAATTTGAAGCGGCTCCCAACCTCTGGTTG
>CAYTDF010000622.1:0-2502 GCA_964436365.1 uncultured bacterium
CAAGCGTTTTTCCTCGTCTGGTTCCATGGACTCACCCTCGGGCCGATATGTCAAGCCCGTGGCCTTGTTGTGAGCTGAGGCAATATGGATACCTCTCTACTCAAAGCATCGAGGGGAGTAGTCATAACGTTCGAGACGCTCGAAAAGTTCCTCTTCCTTCCCCTTCTTCACCAGCAAAACCGTATCGGAAATCACCTCTTCGATCAGCTCCTCAAACTCCGGGATGTGCCGTATCTCTTCCGAAAGCCCGGCGTTTTGACACCGCAACAGGACGCCCCGTTTCAGTTGGATCTGTCCGTAGCGCTCGCCCCAGTCTTGGAGACTGAAGCAAACGTTCTGAGGGAGAGCACCGGGTACATACTTACCGATCAGATCGAGAATCCCCTCCGGCTCATACCCATCTCGAAGAGCGCGGGTGTAGGACGCGCGCGAGATTCGGTAGGTACTCAATACATCGGCAGTCTCGAAATCGGCAAACGTTTCGATATCCCAAAGGGCTGTGAGCGGCATATTCGGCGGGACCATGAGTTCAAAGGTCGGCTGTAAGATTGCCGGTTCCAAGCGCGCCAGAGCCTCCTCTTGCTGCACTTCGTCCACTTCACGCAGCGCCTGTGCCGCGTGCCGTTCGAGCGCACGCCGAGAGGCCAACTCGATGGTTGTGGTGGTGCTCTTGCGCCGTACGGCGAAGAGGGGGGCGGATTCTCCACTCACGCTTGATTGCCTACCGCACTCGACCAGACCGCACATCGCCAGAAAGGCTGTGACATGATTCAGCGTACGCACGGCCGTTCGATTCAGCATCGCCTCGTCGACAGTCTCGACTTCGCTGCCCGGGTGACGCGGTTTCTCTCTGAGCAGTGCATGCAATGGCTCTTCGAGCGTCGCGATCTCTCTCCAATCGGTCGTGCGTAGAATCAGATCGGCTGCCATTTGATGAGGGCGAGAAGGAAAAACATGCTCTTGGACATAGTAATCGAACAACCGGTTGAGTAGACACTCTGGGGGGGGAGCGAGCCACTTCTTGACGCGACCTGTCAAGATTGCCTCCCCACCCTGTTGACGAGCCAGGTCCGCCTCCAACACGAAGTCGAGGAGAAAGCCAAACACTTCCGCCTCGACAACCATCTGCTCGCGGTCACCACACCCAAAGGGGAGCGCCCTTGGAATTGAGTCAGTGGGCAGGCTCTCTTTCCAAGCCTCCACAGACCGTTTCGCCGCGCGGCCTGAGTTTGTGATCCGGACCCGGCCATGCTTTGTCAGGGCCAAGAATCGTAGCAATGCGTAGGTCAGCGGACGGACGGGGATGACCGAAATCGAATCAACGGCACTCTCATAATGCGAGGCACTGGCTTTGGAATCCCCGGTGAGCTCAAGTATCCTGTCCCCCAGATCGGTAGGAATCACGTAGGCTTGACCGCGCCAGCCCGAGGATCGGCTCTCTCCACCCATTCGCGTACGCGCCGATGGAGAGTGGGTGCCAGGCGACAGGAAGAGAAGTCCAAAACTCTCCAACGTCTCGGTGATCCCGGAAACGACTTCTTCCCCTCCCCAACTCTCGACGAGCGAAGGAGGTACGTGGAATCCCACACCGTCACGTCCCACAAATCGAACGAGAATGGCTAGAAATTCCCGAGCCGGCACATCCAGCAGACTCAAATTCTCGGCCACGACCCCGGTGTCGCGATAGGCGCGGATCAGATCCTGCAAGAGGGTTCGCGCTGATGGGGTGCGGTCGCCACGGCCGATGACCCGCGATAGGTCGCGAAGCTGTTCACTGCCCAAGTGCGTGAGCAGTTCGGGAAGATTCATCGCTCGGTTCCTTTGGATGTATATTCCACCGAATCGATTGCGTCGAGGTTATCGGCATCTAGAATCTCGTAGCGATACCCCTGTTCTGTCAGGAAAAGTTGACGCCGTTGAGCAAACTCCGCTTCGCACGTGTCACCCGAAACGAGACTGTAAAAGTGCGCCGTCGTGCCGTCGGTTTTGGGTCGGAGAATCCTCCCTAACCGCTGGGCTTCTTCCTGGCGCGAACCGAAGGTGCCGGAAACCTGGATCGCCACTTCGGCCTCGGGAAGGTCGACCGCGAAGTTGGCTACCTTGGAAACAACCAACACGTTGATCTTCCCCCGGCGAAACTGATCGTAGAGCTCTTCACGTTCTCTGTTGGGCATCTGTCCGGTGATAACTGGGAAGTTCAGCAAGCGTGCGATCGTGCGTAACTGGTCCAAATACTGTCCGATCACCAAGATCTGCCGGTTCTTATGGCGGCGGATCAGGTCACGTGTCACCACGACTTTGTCGGGATTTTCCGAAGCCAAACGAAACTGTGACCGCGCGGGTGCGATGACGTACGACCGCCGCGCGGTCCCAGCAAGCGGCAGGCGAATCTCGTGACAGATCGCTTCCGCAATCCATCCCTGGCCCTCCAGGACCTTCCAAGGAACGTCGAAACATTTCGGACCGATCAGACTAAATACGTCCTCTTCGAGACCGTCTTCA
>CAYTDF010000622.1:2512-3661 GCA_964436365.1 uncultured bacterium
ACGCACCAGCGTGGCGGTAAGCCCCAGGCGGCGGCGTGCCTGGATTCCCGCAGTCATGCGAAAGACCGGTGCGGGAAGAAGGTGGACCTCATCGTACAAGATCAGTCCCCAGTTCCGGGCGTCGAACAGGGCCATGTGGGGCCACGTCTCCGCGAAACTCAGTGGAGCCTCTTCTTTAGGCTCCGGAGTTTCCTGTTTCTCCGCGCCGTCTTCTTTTTCGTTCTCTTTGGCTTGTTTGGGTTTTCGCTTGCGGGAGGTGAGAATCTGGTACGTCGCGATTGTCACCGGGCCGATCTTCTTGCACTCGCCGCTGTACTCGGTGACGTCATCTTCCGTCAGCGTGGTCTTATCGAGAATTTCGCGCTTCCACTGGTGAAGAGCGACGACGTTTGTGACCAAAATCAGGGTGTGACACTGCATGGCCGCCATCACGCCGATTCCCACGACGGTCTTTCCCGCACCGCACGGGAGCACAACCACTCCGCTGCCGCCTTCCCAACTCCCACCCCGGTAGTACGCGGATATCGAATCCTCTTGATAAGTTCTCAGCGTGAACGGTTTACCCGAAAGCATCTCAGACCGAAGCGAGATGTCCAGCGGCGCGCCCGAAACATAACCCGCGAGGTCCTTCACTGGATGTCCCAGCCGTAAAAGCAACTGTTTGAGCTTTCCACGGTCGGCGGGACTAACGGCTGCGACCGTATCGGAACGGGCCGTCAGATGCTCTTTCAGTTTTTCGTGTGTACACAGTTCCTCCAGCAAGTGAGGCACCGTGCAACGAAGTAGCAGGCTCTTCTCGTCCGGTGCAGTTTCACCCGCTTCGGGCCTCTCTAGCACCAGACGGCCGTATCGGCTCATCAGATCGTGGATATCGGTTTCCACGTTGGCTGGGATCGGGTAGCGTGTGTGCTCGTTCAAGAACCCGAGCACTTCGTCTGCTGTCGCACCCGCACTGGCCGCATTCCAGAGTGAGAGAGGTATGATTCTGTATGTGTGGATGTGTTCGGGGCATTTTGTCAGTTCAGCGAATGCGCCCAGGCCATCCCGCGCTTCCGTGAACCCGGGGGTGTTGACTTCAAGGTAGACCGTACGGTCGCTCTGAACGATGAGAGGTTTTGGTTCCATGTCGTCCTGGTTCGTCTCCGGCAA
>CAYTDF010000623.1:0-3656 GCA_964436365.1 uncultured bacterium
TTCACATCTTCCGAAGAGACCGCATCGTCCGAGACACTATCCCCTCGTACGAGGAAAAACGGGACGGCCTCGCGGGAAAACTGGCCCGTATCGAGGCCGGGCGCAAGGAAGAGCAACTCCGCACCCCGGCGGTTGACGATCTTACAGTGTTGACAACGGAGTTCCTTCAAAGCGTTCGCGCATCGCTCCCCTGGGGCCCGGAAACGGAGCATCTCCCACCGCTGCCGGACGAGAAACTGAAGCTGTTTTTCAGCAACGAATGTGCGCTCGTGGCGGAGGCGCGGAAGCGCGGATTGGAGACCGACGCTGGGGTGAAAAGGCGGCTCGCGCTGTGGGAGGGCCGCGAATGCAAGAAGGGTTACCTCGCCAAAACAATCTCGCACCAAACTGTCACCGACGAGGAAGTCACGCATTATACACGGGAGCACGCCGATCGGCTTGTAAGTCGCGAGGCATACGCCCTGCGTATCATCAAGATGTTCGATCGGTTGGAAGATGCGGCGTCCCCGGCTCAGAAGCACCTCGCACAACGCGCGACAGCGCAAGGCCTGCAGGAAGCGCAACGGCGGTTGCAGGCAGGGGAAAGTTTCGCTTCCGTGGCGCGGGATATTTCAGAGGACGCTTCGGCCGAAGCGGGGGGCGACATCGGCGCAGCTCCCGCCAACGTGCGCGGGCACGTGATTGCGCAGGCGCGTAAGGGCCTGAAAAACGGCGACATCAGTGGCATCGTCCGCGGGCGGGACTACGGGTTGATCGTGCAGCAGGTGCGGACCCTACCCTCGCGCCCCCTGCCGCCAGACGAGATGCGCGCCGAGGCCGAGCGGTTGCTGAAAAATGAAAAACGCCGCTCAGACTTGAAACAAGAGTGCAAGATGCTGCTCCAGAACATCCAGTTCGTCCTGGAGAACCGATGATCCCATGCACCTAATCCAAAACATCGGAAAGAAAGGTTTCGAGATCGCGGGGAGGCCGTTGCAGAAAAGCTGCACGCTCCTGCAACGGAACTTTGTAGGCGCCGTCGATGCGCATTTCACACCAGGTCAACATCAGTTGCGGGTGGAGCGCACTTCGCTCCGGAGCCGTGAGCGGCGTTCCACAGCGTTCGTATCGTTCGAGAAACGCATGAATGAGTCCTGGCACAAACCGTGGGGTTTGTGTCACCGACACGATGTCGCCGCCATCGAACGGCGTGTCGTGTGCCGTGCAGCAGCAGAGGATCGCAAAACCCAGGTCATAGACTCTCGGAAGCCACATACACCAATCCAGGTCGACGAATGCGGCAATCGAACCGTTGGCAACGAGAATGTTCGCGGGCTGCAGGTCACCGTGGATCAGCGTGCAGGGCAATTCGGCATACGCGCGCGCGCTCAATTTCACTTCGGCGCGTTGGACCGCGCGGCGATACGGGACGAGTGCGTCGTCACCGGCAGACTCGTCTCCTCCCAAACCCTCGAGCCTCTGGAGAAGACGTTGGGGGTCGGTCTCGCCTCGGGGCGCGGCCTTCTCGTGACGCAGTTCAAACGTCTGTCCACTCGTGTGAAGCACCGCCAAAGATTCCGCCAGAGCCACAACATCGGCTTGGTCTCCATCCTTCAGTTGCCGCCCGGGAACATACGGATAGACCTCGCAGACTCGCTCGCCGTCTACCCAGAAGGTCTCACCGCCTGGGGCGCGTCGCGGCGCTGGAACCGGAACGTTATGCGAAGCCCAGAACGCCGAAACCGCGTGATCGAAACGAATGCGATCCGGCTCGCAATAGTCGGGGTGCCGCACCCGGACAAACCACTTCGTCCCGCCCGTCTCCAAGATGAAGTTGCGGTTTCGTGTCCCTCCCAGGGGCCGGCATACGGTGGGCTCCCCGATACCGAAATGTGTACAAAGATTAGACCATTCCTGAATACTCATACGATCCTCAAAATGAAACCAGACTCCCGGCTCCACTCACGCGTCCTTCTGGCGTGTACGAATAGAGTATCGCCGACACGCCCAGTGGCGTAGACTACAACATACCGGTTGGAATCCGATAGGATTCGCCGATCAACGCTACAGCAGGTGAAAACAATGCTCAGGCTCACCCACAAACTCCCCGTCAACGTGTTCCTCGTCGTTTCATCTCTATTTTTCCGCGTTTCTTGCTGGGCGGCGGAGGCTTCCGAGGAATACGAACACCCCGCGGGATACATCTCGGTGAGCACCGTGCAGGAAATGCGCGAGAAGTACAGCCAATACGATTGGGCCAAAAAGATCGTGGCCAAACACCAAACCGAATGTGCGGAATGGTTGGATCAGGATATGGACACAATTCTGAGCGTCATTCCCAAAAGGCGCGTGGGTGTCTATCACCTTTTCACGTGCCCGGACACCAAGGTTCGTCTGACCTTCTCGCCATTCGAAGACGATCACTTCCGCAGTCCAGAGACAGGAAAAGTCTTTCGGGCGAGCGATCCATCACCGGTGTATCCGGAGAACAGCCCCCACTACGGAACGTATTACGACGGGTGGGGCTGCCTTTTCATCTTGGATCTCTTTGAGGCGTGCTATCGGTCGGGACTCCTGTATCAGATCCTCGAGGAGCCGCAATACGCGGAATGGGTGTCGCAAGTCCTCGTTTACTACGCGGACGAAGTTGTCCCCAACCTCGTCTTGGACGAAAACTTCGGCCCCAAACGGATACTGACCTACGCGCGTGAGGGTGATGCTATCTATCTCAACCGACTGGTGATGGCCTACGAGTTGGTGCGGAACGCCGGTTTCCTGAGCGAAGCGGAGAAACGGCGTATCGAGGACCGCTTTTTTCGGGTGGTCTGTGACAAAGCCATCATGGATGACGAGTATCGCCGGGATCACAACAACATTCCGCACTTCCTGAATATGGTGATCCATGCCGGCATCGCCATCGGTGAGCCACGGTATCTGGAATTCGGCTTCGGATACGGAGACTATGCACGCGACCGACGACCGGAACATCGAAGCCTGGCTTACATTGCCGAGAATCATTTCAAAGACGATGGAGCGCATATCGACGTCTGCTCTGGATATCACCTCTACGCAGCGACGCCCTTCTACCGCAACCTCTTCATCGGTCACAATCTTTCGCAGAACGCTCCCGATGAGTTTCCACCGGAGATATTCGACTACTTTTCGCCGAAGCATCCCAAATCGTCTTGGGTGCCCGGCGTGGCGCGTTGGGCTTCGGCGATGGCCGCATACGACGGGATTCTGCCGACGGTGGGTGACTCGATGGCCGCCACGGCGAGTTGTATGACCTACGATCCTTTCGGGGAGATCGCCTATCGGTATTTCGGATTCTCCGAACTCGGACTGGAGGAGCGGGTCATTCAAGGCGAGCGGCCAGACAACGCGCTGATCGTGGGTCTGCCGACAATCGAAACCAAAGGGATCGAAACACGATCGGCCAATCTGTCATCGGGCTATGCGGTGCTGAAACGTAACGGCGTTTACGCTGCTCTCAACGCACTGATTCCCGGTGGCGGGCATCAACACGCCGATCGACTCAACCTCATTCTCTACGCTAATCAGCGGCTGATGGGAATGGAAAAGGCAACCCCCTATAACGATATGAGCCTCCGTGGGCATTGCACGTTCAGCTGGGCCCACAACACCGTGGTTGTGGATCGAGAGTCGCAACCGCAAGG
>CAYTDF010000624.1:0-3654 GCA_964436365.1 uncultured bacterium
TCTCCGCCGTGGAGTTTGCCAAGCCGGGTATATCGTTGAGATACGCGTGGTCGAGCAAGGGGTAGGTCGACTCGATTTCGCGCCGCAGATCCTCTTCCCCGCCGCACGCCTCAATCGTAAAGCTGTGACCGTGAATCGCCTTGCAGCGATGGCCGTCGGGAACTTCCGGCAGACAGTGCGCCGCACAAAAACCGAAGCGAACCCGGCACAATCCATCTTCGCCTGAGCCACCGGAACGGACGTCGAGTTCGAGGGCCGTCGCGCCCAGAATCCGCACCTCGGCTCGCACGAAACCCGGTATTTCGGTCTCCAACCGCTCACCGAGCCAACCTTCGATTCCGGTCACCGTCGTGTCGGACAAACCGTCAACTTGATTCAGATCGTGATGGTCGAGTCTCTTCAGAGTGGGTCGAAACGCTTCTTTGATGGTGCGAAAGTCGATCAGCCAGCCGGAGCGGTCGTCTGCCGGGCCCGCGATATGAATCCCCACCGAGTAGCTGTGGCCGTGCAAGCGCGAACGGAGCTCGTCCGTGGGAAGCGCCGTGTTACGGTGCGCCGCATCGAAACGAAACTCTTTGACCAGTTCAACCTGCATCTTTTTGACCGTCAGTGGTTCTCTCACAACTCGAGCGCCGGATCGCATACACCGGCTTCGAGGAATCCCTTGGCCCGCAGCAGACACGCGTCGCAACGGCCGCACGGGGTCCCGGCGTTCGGTGCATAGCAACTGAAAGTGATCCCATAATCGACACCCAGTTCCAGACCCTTCTGGATGATCTCTTTCTTACTCAGTTCGATGAGCGGCGTGTGCAACTGCAACCTCTTGCCCTCCACACCGGCCCGAGTCGCCACATTCGCCAACCGCTGGAAAGCCTCGATGAACTCTGGACGGCAATCCGGGTACCCCGAATAGTCCAACGCGTTCACACCGATATAAATATGGTACGCCTCCAGCGTTTCCGCCCAAGCCAACGCCAGGGACAGCAAGATCGTATTACGCGCGGGGACGTAGGTCACCGGAATCTCGTCGCCCAGTTCCTCGACACTCTCGTGCTGCGGAACTTCCATCTCCCCCGTCAATGCCGAACCGCCCCAAACCCCCAGGTCCAGGTCGAACACAACGTGCCGTTCCACGTTCAACACGGCCGCAACCTGTTTGGCCGCTTCCACCTCGGCCGCGTGGCGCTGGCCGTACCGGACAGTCAGCGCACACAGACGATAGCCCTCATGCGCCGCTAGAGCCGCGCACGTGGTGGAGTCGAGACCCCCGCTCAGCAAAACAACCGCTTTCTCCGACATTGCGGATGCAAGATAGCGCTTTGCGCTCATCCCGTCGCGGGATTCCCAGCTTGACGCTACTCATCGCTTCAGACACCCTGTAAACGACAAGGATCAATTCGCGGACACGGGTGGACGATGACAGAAGAGCTCCCAAAACGCCTCACAAAGGTGCCGCCCGCGGGTACGCCAGCGGTCCCCGGTCGAAGAAACTCCACGCCTCCCACTGATCGACAGACACCCCCGACGGACGTTCTCAAAGTTCTGTCGAATGCTTCCTCAATCGCTTACCTGCTCATGCTCGCGCTAATGCTCGCCGTGTTGACTGTACTGGATATCTACATGCTGCCCCAGTTCATGAAGCTCTTCGAGGGGATGAGAGTGCTGCCCGAGGCGATACGGATTCTTGTGGAATACCGCATCTGGATACGTGCGGGCGTATTGCTGCTGTTCACGAGTTTAGTGGCTCTCTCTCTCTTGCTTCGCGCCCCCTACGTGCATCTCCTGCGTTGGGTCCTGACCCCGATGATTTTCGGCATCGTGATCGGAGGGATCGTGATCGGTTTCTACACTGTGATGTTCACCATGCCCACCACCCTGGGGTAGGTTTCACCTGGCTCCTTCCAGACACTCGCAATGTCGCGAGATACAATTCTGGACGATGGGTGAACCATGCCAGAACAGCTCACAAAACAGGTCTCAGAGGTTCCGCCCTCGGCCGACGCTCTGAGAATGATGTTCGTGGATTCCACCGCGGCCTATCTCCTCATGCTCATAGCAATGCTCGGCGCGCTGAGCCTGCTGGATGTCTACATCCTGCCCTATTACATGTTGATGTTTGAGGGAGTGGGACCGCTCCCCCTAGCCACACAGACTCTCTTTGCATACCGCTCCTGGATACGCGTGGGCGTGTTGCTGCTTTTCACAAGCCTGGCCGTGATCTCCTTTCTGATTCGCGCCCCCTACGTTCATCTACTCCGCTGGGTGGTGACTCCGATTCTCTGCTTCCTCGTCGGGGCAATTATTCTTGGGACGCTCTGGATGACCCCCTCTGGGATCAACATGTTCGCGGACTGAACACCACCACACAGACCGCCGGGCACAACTCTCAAGAGAGACTCTGGCTCTCCTGTGCGTTACGAATTCGCTGTAGAGTGTAAACTCCCTTAAATCGATGGAATCCACACACAGACTGATTGGGTGCAAAATGAAACGTAGAAACTTCCTTGGAGTCGGTGCGGCCGCAGCGTTGAGCACAGTGGTAGGAGCGCGTGGCGCTTCCACAACGAGCCTAACGACGGGCGATCCAAACCGGCTGATACGAATCGGCATCATCGGAACCGGAAAGCGGGGACGCACTCTGCTGCACACGCTCCTCCAGATGGAGAATCTCGCCTTCCCCGCCTTCTGCGACATCGACGCCGACGCTCTCCAGCGCGTGCAAGAGATGGCGGTCGAAGCCGGGCATCCTCAACCTGAGGGCTACCGCCGCGACGAGGAACAGTTCCGGGAAATGGTGACCCGCGACGATCTCGATCTGATCCTCATCGCCACGCCATGGGACTGGCACACACCGATGGCGGTAGCCGCGATGAAGGCCGGGAAGACCGTGGGCGTAGAGGTGCCCTGTGCGATAACATTGGAGGAATGCCATGAGTTGGTGAGAACCTCCGAAGAGACCGGCGTGCACTGCATGATGTTGGAGAACTGGAGTTTCCGCCGCGACAATCTGGCTCTGCTGAAGATGATGCGGGAAGGGCTGTTCGGAACGATCGTGCATGGCCAGTGCGCGTATTCGCACGATTGCGTGGGGATACAGTTTTTCGACAAGGAGGGGAATGACCGCTGGGGGGCCAAGTTCCTAGAGAAGCGTAACTGCGCTCTGTATCCCACACACGGTTTGGGGCCGATCTTGAGTTGGATGGACATCAACTGCGGGGATCGTTTCAAGACACTGACCGCGACCGCGACCCGCTCACGAGGTATCAATGCGTATTTCTTGAAGACGTACGGTCCCGATCATCCCAACGTGACGCGCAAGTTCGCGCAAGGCGACATCGTAACTGCGGTTGTGAAGACCGAGAACGAAAACAGCATCATTGTCAGCTGCGACCTGCAGTTGCCTCGGCCGTACGATAACCGATGGACGATTCAGGGCACGAAGGGGATCTACAACGAGCAGCGTGAGGCGATCTATCTCGACGGCGTCAGCCCTCGGCAGCATCAATGGGAGCCTTTCGCGCCTTATCAAGACAAGTACGATCACGCTTGGTGGAAGAACGCTCCTGAGGATATCCACAAGCAGGGCCACGGCGGCTGTGATTATATGGAGATGTCTCAGTTACTGAAGTCAATCCGTTTGGGGACGCCGCCTCC
>CAYTDF010000625.1:0-3652 GCA_964436365.1 uncultured bacterium
GGGGGGGATTTCTTTCAGCGTACGGAACTTTTTTTGGGACTTGGTTGCCGCGAACCCGAAATTGTTGCCGAATGACCGGGTCAGACCGGGTTGTCCCGCAACAGAGCCATCTGCCAATCGTCGATTCCGCAACAAAGTTGCAGCAGACGCAACCGAACGGCTTCCAGCCCTTCCGCCTGCAGCGCGGAGACATAAAACGTGTCTTCCGGGGCGATATCCGGGTTTTCGGTCTGGAAATCCTCGACGACCAGCGCCCGCTCTTCCTCGTCGTCACAGAGGTCCAACTTGTTGATCAACACCAACCGTGGCCGCTCCAGAATCGAGGCGTCATACGTCCGAATCTCGTTTTGCAGCGAGGCCAGAATCCGGCTCGGCCCCGAGAGATCGGACGGATCCACCTCCAACACATAGACCAGAACGTGGGTCCGCTCGATATGCCGGAGGAAGTCGAATCCCAGGCCCAGCCCTTCGCTAGCGCCTTCGATAATCCCGGGGATGTCGGCGATCACCAGGCTACTGCCGTCGACCAGGCGGATGGTCCCCAAGATGGGATGCAGCGTGGTAAACGGGTACGAGCCGATTCGGGGATTGGCGTTGGTGATCTTGGAGAGCAGTGTCGATTTCCCGGCGTTGGGGAACCCAACCAGGCCTACATCGGCCACCGTCTTCAGTTCGACGAGCAGACGGCGTTTCTCGCCCGGCGTCCCCGGTTGCGCGAAGTTGGGCAGTTGGCGTGTGGCGGTCGTAAACCCGGCATTGCCACGCCCGCCCCGGCCTCCCTGGGCGATGACAAGAATCCCGTCGGTCGCCTCGATATCACCGATCATCTCGCCGGTTTCGTCGTCGCGAACGATCGTCCCGGGGGGGACTTCAACGACAACGTCCTCTCCCGTGCGCCCGGTACACTTGTTCGTGCCGCCGTTTTGGCCGCTCTGCGCGCGGTAGATAGGTTGGGAATGGAGAACTTCGAGTGTGTTTTGGCCGGGGTTGACCTTGAAACTGACATTGCCGCCGTTGCCGCCGTTGCCGCCGTCGGGACCGCCTCGGGGCACAAACTTCTCGCGCCGGTAGGAGACACAACCTCGACCGCCGTCCCCGGCTTCCACCAGGACCCGCACGCGATCTATGAAATCGGCTGGGGAGGAGCGCATCGCTTGCCTTTCGGTCACCGGGCGCGCAGAAAGAGACGTCGGACGCCATGCGAGCGGCACACAAAGCTACCCGGCTGCACAAGAATTATCCATTGTGCATCCCGTGAACACGGTGCGCCCAGCGAATCCGGTTGATTCACCTGGTGTTAGGCGGCGACGTCCTTGATGCGAAGCTGGGTGTATGACTGGCGGTGACCCTTGATCCGGCGATACTTCTTGCGCCGTTTGAACTTGTAGACCAGGATCTTACGGCCGCGGCCGTGACTCAGAACACTGGCGGTCACTTTTGCGCCGTCAACGAAGGGATGGCCGACCTTGGGGTCGCCTTCACCGCCTACGAAGAGCACTTCGTCAATGGATAGTTCGCTGCCGACCTCGGCCGACAGGCGCTCAACCAGGATATCGTCTCCGGGGCGTACAGTGTATTGCTTTCCACCGCTTCGGATGATGGCGTACATGGCAGACTCCAACAAACTCAGAAATGTAGTAAATTCAAGGCATACTGAGAGGCGCTTCCGGTCGAGCAAGGCCACGGGGCCCGCCAGGCGCGCGCTACGCACACGCTCCCGGACAAATCTCAAGACGATGATGGTAGAAGGAGACGGCCTTCCTGGCAAGTGTCCACCAACCACTGCTTTGCAGGCGACCCGGAATGACCTTCGGGTCGGCCAATAACCGTAACCATATATAGACACCAGCGTTCATAGACAGCCAACGAGGCACTTCGAGTTTTTTTATACGACTTTTGAGCGAACAACCTCCAGTCTTCTTTACATCGGCCGATATCAGGAGTAGCGTTGTGTGAACTCTGTTGACGCTGGCAATGCGTTCGCGCAGAAATCAGCCTTGCGGCAAAGGATGTCTGCAGGTAGTTTACAAAGACGCTAAAGCCTGTCTATGTAAGGCAAGTTAAAACAACATCTTTCGGAGACTAGAGCAACGCTCGCTCCGAAGGTGAATCTTATCTTTGTGAGGTATCCATGGGCAGCGACAAATTTGGTGGCATCGACTTCATAAGTACTACATCTGTTGCCCCCCAATACATCCTAATGATACTCGGTGGGCTGGTCGCTTTCGTTGCGATCTTCACATACGCGACCTACCAGTATCACAAGTGGCAGAAGCATCAGCAGTTTGTATCCGAGATGAGGACTCTGGATCCGAAGCCGGAGGAAGAAGGTATGCTCGCGGATATGGTGAAGCGGTACAACATGGATGAACCGGTGAAGGTTCTTTATTCCCAGCGGCTGTATGATGAGATGGCTTCGGGCGAGATGCTTCGCATTCTTTCCTCCCCGGGTAGCGCGGAAGCGAAGAGCAACTACATCGATTCATTGTACGAGATCCGTCACAAAACCTACAGTAACGATCTTTTCCAAACGGGTGCGTAGAGTCTTCCGCCGCCCTCCACGCTGGGCGCAGAGATCAAAACAAACACGTCCCGCTTTGATCCGACAGAACGACATCGCCAACCGGTACAGTTCGATTACGATTGTGGCGGCGATCAGTTTCCAGCTCAGCTTGCTGGGACTGTAACTCGCACCCGTCGACCTCCTGTTCGAAATCACCGACATGAATAAAGTCTTATGTGTATTGCCATGCCGTATACTGCAGCAAGGGTTTCGATAAAGCATTTTCCCACGGGGGGGGGTGTCTATTCGTATTCTCATGTGAGATACTAGAGTCAGGGGTAATGGCGTGGGCCGCAAGAAAAGGCGTGGTGGCATAACTGCAACCGGAGGGTTTCCTTGTGATCGGTCATAACCCAGGAATCCGTCCGAGTTTTCCGCGTCCGCTTGCCACTCTGTGTCTGACTGTCACGGCCCTGCTGCTTAATCCGTCTTCGGTTTCGAGTGAGCCCACCTCTACCACTGCACTTTCGTCTGCCCGTGGCGCTCTGATCGATCCACAAGGCCTCACGTCGGACGATTCCATCATCACCGTTCCGCTGCAGTATACCGATGATCCGGCTGATTTCGTGAGGTTCAATTGGTTCGGTGGATCTCAGCCCGCACTCGTAATGAAGCAGCAGCCGGATGAGGCGATCGAGAGTCTTCCCGGTTTTCGCTACTCGACGCAACTGTATGGAACGCTGCTACTCGGCGATGGCGAAGATAACGTCTATACATTTGTCCTCGACATAGATGTCGGCAATCTCGAAGGAGAGGCGGATGTCTATTTTGACAAGAACAACAACGAATCGCTGACGGATGACGGCGGACCGATTGCACATGATTCTTCGTGGTCTATCGACATACATGAAATTCAGGTTGAGTATACGACGTCAGCGATTCGCCCCTACGCGCTGACCCTGTCGTATTGGCAAGACTTCGAAAACAGCGATTTGGTTAGGTTTGACGCTTGGAGTAGCGACAGTTGCTCTCGTGAAGGAACGGTAATGCTCGAAGAACAGCGTTGCCGTGTAGCGGTCTTCGATTTTGCACTCAACGGTCTCTTCAACGATTTCACCGGAGTCAATCCCATTTCTAGTTGATTTTAGG
>CAYTDF010000626.1:0-358 GCA_964436365.1 uncultured bacterium
TGGGCGAGGTCCACGATGGTGCCGCAACCATGGACTGGATGGAACAGGAGCGGGAGCGTGGCATAACAATTACGTCCGCTGCCACCACGTGTTCCTGGAACGACCACCGCGTCAACATTATCGATACCCCTGGTCACGTCGACTTTACGGCCGAAGTCGAACGTTCGCTGAGGGTGCTGGACGGTGCGATAGGCGTCTTCTGCGCCGTCGGCGGGGTAGAGCCGCAATCGGAGACCGTGTGGCGTCAGGCCGACAAGTACATGGTGCCTCGGATCGCGTTCGTCAACAAGATGGACCGGACCGGGGCCGATTTCTTTCGCGTGATAGATATGATGCGGGACCGGCTGGCCTCTAACTT
>CAYTDF010000626.1:368-3648 GCA_964436365.1 uncultured bacterium
CGTTCCCGTTCAGATCCCGGTCGGGTCAGGCGAGATGTTCAACGGCCTGATAGATCTGGTGAAAATGAAGTTGGTGTCCTACCAGGAAGATTCGCTGGGAACGGTATTCAGCGAGTCAGAGGTGCCGCACGACCTGGAAGAGATGGCAAGGACGAATCGAGAGTACATGCTGGAGGCGATTTCGGACTTCGACGACTCGCTGATGGAAAAATTCCTTGAAGGGAAGGAGATCGAGGAGTCCGAGATCAAGGCGGCGCTGCGTCAGGCGACGGTGGCGGTGAAGGCCGTACCCGTTTTTTGCGGATCCGCATTCAAGAACAAGGGTGTGCAACGGTTGCTGGACGCCGTGGTGGATTTCCTCCCGTCACCGGCTGAAGTGGAGGCGGCTGAAGGAATCCATCCGAAGACCGGGGAGACTGAGACGAGACCCGTGTCGGACGATGCCCCGTTCGCTGCGTTGGCTTTCAAGGTGGTGACCGATCCCTATGTGGGCCGCCTGACCTATTTCCGGGTCTATTCTGGCCATTTGGGTACCGGGTCCTACATTCAGAACACCAGCAAGGGCAAGCGCGAGCGGATCGGGCGGATGCTGCAGATGCACGCCAACAAGCGCGAGGATATCTCTGACGTATATGCCGGCGACATCGCCGCTGTCGTGGGGTTGAAAGACACCGCGACTGGGGAGACCCTGTGCGTACAGGAACACCCGATCGTGCTGGAGTCGATGGAGTTCGCCAAGCCGGTGATTTCGGTGGCCATTGAGCCCCGAACGAAGTCCGACCAGGACCACCTGGGCGCGGCGCTGGCCAAACTGGCGGAGGAGGACCCCACATTTCAGGTGAGCGTAGATGAGGACACCGGGCAGACGATCATTTCCGGGATGGGAGAGCTTCACCTGGAGATCATCGTAGACCGTCTGAAGCGTGAGTTCAAGGTTGCCGCCAACATCGGCAAACCCCAGGTTACGTACAAGGAGGCCATCAGGGAAGCCGTGAAGGCGGAGGGTCGGTTTGTACGGCAGTCCGGTGGCCGAGGGCAATTCGGCCACGTCTGGCTGGAGATCGAGCCCGGCGAATCCGGAAGCGGCCTGGTGTTTGAGAACAAGATCGTTGGCGGGTCGATACCCAACGAGTACATCTCGTCAGTTCGGGAGGGTGTCGCAGAAGCGATGGCCGGCGGTATTTTGGCGGGCTACCCCATCGAAGATCTCGATGTACGTCTCGTCGACGGGTCTTACCACGAGGTGGACTCCTCCGAGATGGCCTTCAAAGTGGCGGGCTCGATGGCGCTGAAGGATGGTGCACGGCGTGCGCATCCGTTTCTGCTGGAACCCATTATGGATGTAGAGGTCGTTGTTCCTGGCGAGTATCTGGGCGACACGATGGGTGACCTGAACGCTCGTCGTGGGCACATCGTGGGTATTGTGAACCGGCCTGATGCACAGGTGGTGTCCGCGATGGTGCCTCTGAGCGAGATGTTCGGGTATGCGACGAGGCTGCGGTCAATCACGCAGGGCAGAGCCATCTTTTCGATGGAGTTCTCTAGATTCCAGGAGATCCCGAAGAGCATGGCGGAGGAGATCCTGGCGAGGGGCGGCAACGCCGCTGCCGCTGCCTAGGCAAGGCGGACACGCTGAACTTTAAAGGGGATAAAGGCCACAGAAAGCGCGCAATCGGGCGTTTCTCGACCTAGAGGAGGAAGCAGCTATGGCGAAGGAAAAATTCGACAGGAGCAAGCCGCACGTCAATATCGGCACCATCGGTCACGTAGACCACGGCAAGACGACGCTGACGGCTGCAATCACGAAGGCCCTGGCATCCAAGGGTCTGGCTGACTTCACCCCGTTCGATTCGATTGACAAGGCGCCAGAAGAGAAGGAACGTGGAATCACGATCAACACGGCTCACGTCGAGTATTCGACCGAAAACCGCCACTACGCCCACGTGGACTGCCCGGGTCACGCCGACTACGTGAAGAACATGATCACCGGGGCCGCACAGATGGACGGCGCGGTGCTGGTCGTGAGCGCGGCCGACGGTCCTATGATCCAGACCCGCGAGCACATCCTGCTGTCGCGCCAGGTGAACGTTCCCTCCGTCGTTGTCTACATGAACAAAGTGGACAAGGTCGACGATCCCGAGCTTCTCGACCTTGTGGAGCTGGAAGTGCGCGAGTTGCTCAGCCAGTATGATTTTCCGGGCGACGATATCCCCGTAATCCGGGGTTCGGCCCTTCAGGCTCTCGAGTCGGACGACGCGGACGGTGAGGCCAACAAGAGCATCTGGGAGTTGATGGAGGCGGTCGATGAGACGATTCCGCTGCCGAAACGTGACGTGGACCTGGACTTCCTGATGCCGGTCGAGGACGTTTTCAGCATTACGGGGCGCGGAACGGTGGGCACGGGCCGTATTGAACGCGGACGTGTGAACCTGAACGAAGAGATCGAGATCATCGGCATCAAGGACACGCGCAAGTCTGTGGTTACCGGCATCGAGATGTTCCGGAAGCTGCTGGATTCGGGCGAGGCTGGCGACAATGTCGGGCTTCTGTTGCGCGGCGTGGAGAAGGAGGACCTTGAACGGGGCATGGTCATCGCCAAGCCCGGCTCGATCACGCCACATAAGAAATACAAGGGCGAAGTCTACGTGCTCACGGAGAAAGAAGGCGGGCGCAGCAAGCCCTTCTTCACCGGCTACAGGCCGCAGTTCTACTTCAGGACCACGGACGTGACCGGTGCTGTGACCCTGCCCGAGGGCGTTGAGATGGTGATGCCGGGCGACAACGTGACGATGGACATCGACCTTGAAGACAAGCCGATTGCGATCGAGGATCAGCTCCGGTTCGCGATTCGTGAAGGTGGACGGACGATCGGCGCCGGCGTGGTGACCGAGATCCTGGAATAGTTAAGGAGGGGCTCCTTGCCTGCGCAGAAGATCAGGATACGACTCAAAGCCTATGACCACGTGGCACTGGATCGATCCGCTGACGAGATCGTCCGGACGGCCAAACGGACGGGCGCCCTCATAACTGGCCCCATTCCGCTGCCGACCCGGCGAACGCTCTACACGGTTCTGCGGGGGCCAAACGTTGACAAGAAGGCCCGCGAGCAGTTTGAGACTCGCATCCACAAGCGCCTGATCGACATCCACAACTCGACGCCACAGACGGTTGACGCGCTGATGAAGCTTGACCTGCCTGCAGGCATCGACATAGAAATCAAGGTGTGACCGTGCTGGGACTCATCGGAAAGAAACTCGGAATGACCCAGACCTACGACGGG
>CAYTDF010000627.1:0-3638 GCA_964436365.1 uncultured bacterium
GCGCTACGTGCTCACCTTTGTCTCCCCCTATATCCCCGCGTGGGGATGGGCCGTTTACAGCGTCCAGAAGGATATTGCGCTTCAAAATGAGGACGAATCCACGTCTCTGATGGCGAGGAGTATTCCAAGTGGGACCCACATTATCACGAGCCGCGTCTTGAAGGTCGCCACAAAGCCGCAGTGGGAAAAAATCGCCATCGCCGACACGATCGGACCGCAGAACCTCTTGGCGGACGAGGGTATCTGGTTGGGTTTCAAGCCCCCACAGAGCCGACTCACACGGCTACAGCCCATCGGTACAACGGCCTTCCGTGGCGAGACGTCGCCCGTGTTCGCCGATCTGCATATCGATTGCGAAACACCTGCCGGCCCGCTAGGAACCAGCATTACCGTGTACGACCACTCCCCTTGGTTCGAACTCGATTTCGATCTACCCGAGAAAGCGGGCGCGGAAGGGCAAGTTGTCACGAAGCTACTGACGGGGATGGACCTGAAACAGGAGGCCGAGGGGTTCACGGTACGTGGACCGGGCTGGCTCGACGTTTCGGATGTGAACGGCGGATTTGCGATCCTGCACGATTCAGAGACGCAGGTTCAGCTGGGCGCGAAACACGCCGAAGTCCGGCTCGAAGCGGAGCAAGGAGACCGTCGCGTGGCCCTGCTTCCGCATGGATCGCAGATCACGAAAAGCCAGCTGACCCGTCGGGCCATGGAATTCATGCACCCCCTGCGCCCGGTGCAAACCGACGATCATCTCGGCAGCTACCACCCGAACTACGTTCGGCTGGAGATGCGTACGAAAGACGACTATCGAATCTATCCGATGATGCACATTGATCCGGAAAATGTCACCGTTGAGAATCCACGCATCAACGCCAAGGGAGACCTAGTTCTCGAGTTGGTGGAACTCGAGGGTCGAGCCAGCGAGGCCGTGCTGCATTTGGTCAGTAATGTTGTGCGCGTTGACGGCAAGGTGCGCGATGCCACCAACACTGTCAGCATTCCGATCGAGGGCAACACACGCGAGACCATCCGCCTCACGTTTTAGAGACCCGTGCGAACGGATCGACCCGTTAACAAGATCACACGAATCGATCGATACCCCAACGCACCCCTGTGGGTGCGTTCCCATTGAAGGGCCAAGCCTCCCGATTTGGGTGCGCCGGAGCTATTCTACGGTGTCTTCCAAAGGGTTCTTCCCAACTGGACAACGTTGAGCGCCCGGCCCTCGCGGGCACTACGTGCGCGCACCCGGACATCTCGAAGAAGAAGTGCGACGACTATGCAGAGACTGTTAGCGACGATTGAAGAAAGAGCCCGTGCGGCGGTTCAAAAGGCGATCGGTGAAGACGCCGATCCCGGAGTGCGAGTTGCCGACGAGCGCTTTGGCGATTATCAGATCAACGGTGTGATGGCGCTCGCCAAACAGCGGAGAATGAATCCACGGAAACTCGCGGAAGAGATACTCGGTCATCTTCAGGTGGAAGACCTGCTTGAACCGCCCGAACTTGCGGGACCGGGATTCATCAATCTGACTCTGCGCGCCGACGTCTTGGGTGAATCCATCGGGCGAGCCGCCGCCGCCGAACGGGTAGGGATCGAGCCCTTGGAACGGCCCGAGACGATCGTCATCGATTACTCCAGCCCGAACGCCTCGAAACAGATGCATGTCGGGCACCTGCGGAGCACTATTCTCGGCGACGCGCTCTATCGGGTGCAGAAGTTCCTTGGCCACAATGTGACCGGGGACAACCACCTTGGGGATTGGGGGACGCAGTTCGGCTTGCTGATCGTGGGGTATCGCAGGTTTGGCGACGAGGCGCGTCTGCAAGACGATTCTATCGCCGAGCTGGAACGGTTGTATCGCGAAGCCAACGCGCTGGCTAAAGAGGACCCGGCGGTGGCCGCCGAGGCGCGGAGTGAGTTGGCCAAGTTGCAGGCTGGAGATGCCGAGAACTACGCTCTGTGGGAACGGTTTATTAGTGCCTCCAAGAAGCATCTGAACGAGGTTTACGAGCGACTCGGTGTCCGGTTCGATACTTGGAACGGTGAGAGCGCCTATCACGACCGGTTGCCCGGCGTCGTTGAGGATCTGATTCAGCGAGGATTGGCGCGCGAGGACCAAGGCGCGGTTTGCGTCTTCTTCGATGAGGGTACGGGGATGGAGGAACAGCCATTTCTCATCCGCAAGAGCGACGGTGCGTTCCTGTACGCCACGACGGATCTGGCCACGTTGGCTCACCGCCAGGAAACCTACAACCCCGATCGGGTGATCTATGTTGTGGACAAACGCCAATCGCTGCATTTTCGGCAGTTGTTCGAAACCGCACGGCGTGTGGGCCACGACTTCGGTTTGGAGCATGTCGGGTTTGGCACGATTCTGGGAGCGGACGGCCGACCGATCAAGACCCGTGACGGTGCACCGGTACAACTCGCGGATCTCCTAGACGAAGCCGAGAACCGTGCATTGGAGTTGGTGAAGGAGAAATGGCCCCAGTTGCCTGAGGAGGAGCTTCAGCCGATCGCCAAGGCTGTGGGCATCGGGGCGGTCAAGTATGCGGACCTGAGCCAGAACCGTTCCAGTGATTACAAGTTCGAGTGGTCCAAACTCCTGGCGTTCGATGGGAACACGGGGCCGTACCTGATGTACGCCTTGGTGCGGATACGGTCGATCTTCCGACAAGCGTCCGAAGCCGAGCGCCGTTGCGATGGCGCGCCGGTCGTTCTGGGGGACGCGGCGGAACGCGGGCTCGCGAAGGTGTTGGCGCGGTTCCCGGACGCATTGCACCAGGTGTCGGATTTCTGCTATCCGCACAACCTTTGCGATCATCTGTACGAGCTGGCGCGCCGGTTTTCGGTCTTTTACGAGAATTGTCATGTATTGCAGGCCCCGGATGAAGCGACGCGGCGTTCCCGCTTGGCGCTGTGCATGCTGACAGCCAAGCAGCTCGAACTCGGCCTGCATTGCCTGGGTATCGAAACCCTCGACCGGATGTAGGGGGAGAGAGCGTCCACCTGCCGCGTTCCGAAGATCGACATTTCCTCCAGGAACTGTGGTACCTTATGGCGTAGTTTCGTGAAAACGTGACCAACGCCAGCGGCTGGGGCGCGTCCGTTTTCCTCGATCACTATGGAGATGAAGGAATGGGAAGTGCGATGAGTCAGTGGGATCGGTTCTTTCGTGCGTTGTTCGTTGCCCTCGCGGTGGGGTTGGGATGGGGAATCCGAGGAGATTTTGGACACATGCTAGGGGCCATGGTGCCCGGTGCGGCTCTCGGAATGGGTTTCGCCTATGTGAGCGGGCAGAAGAGCATGTTCAAATGGATGCCGCTCTTGGCGGTGGTCGGCGCTCTGGGGATTTCTCTCGGAGGCAGAATGAGTTATGGCATTTTGCACGGCTACGCCAAGTCGGACACATTTATCAACTATTCCTACGGATTCTTGACGTTATTCCTGCAAGGGGGTGCGTGGGGCGGATTCGGTTGTGCGGCGCTGGGTCTGATGCTGGAACGGAAGCGGCTTCAGTTTGCCGAATGGGTCAGTCTGACGGCTACGATCTTCGCATGTGGCTGGGCGACCTTCCACATTGTCGTGACCTTGCTGGGCTTTCATATCAATCCGGACCGTTCGGATCTTTC
>CAYTDF010000628.1:0-3635 GCA_964436365.1 uncultured bacterium
CAGGGTATGAACATCGCGGTGGTCACGACGGCTAAGACGGATGAAGAAGGTCGGCGTCTCCTGCAGCTGCTGGGAATGCCGTTTAGAACCTAAGATGTGGAGAGGACCGAGTTATGGCCAAAACCAGCCTTCGTGTCAAAGCCGCGCGGCCCGCAAAGTTCAAAGTACGTGAGTATACCCGCTGTAAGCGATGCGGTCGGGTTCGCGCGTACTATCGCAAGTTTCAACTCTGCCGTATCTGTTTACGCGAGTTGGCGCTCCGCGGCGAAATCCCTGGCATGACAAAAGCCAGTTGGTAAAGAAAGAGGAATTCTGAAATGCCACCTACAGATCCCATTGCCGATCTGCTGACGCGGTTGCGAAACGCGAATATGGCGAAGCAGGAAAAGACGAAGATTCCTTCGTCGAAGATCAAGCATGCCATCGTGGATATCCTCAAACGTGAGGGATACATTCGTAACTACCGGCTGATTCAAGAAGGACCGCAGGGGACGCTTCGAGTCTACCTGAAATACGGCCCCAAGAACGATCAGGTGATCCACGGTCTCACACGGCTTTCAAAACCGAGCCTTCATTTGTATGTCGGCAAAGGTGAAATCCCGCGCGTTTTAGGCGGGTTGGGAACGTGTATCCTCTCCACTTCGCGTGGTTTGATGACGGACCACGACGCACGCCGGCTCGGCGTGGGTGGAGAACTGCTCTGTAAGGTGTGGTAAGGGAAACCGATTATGTCTCGAATTGGACAGCAACCAATCCCCATTCCTTCCAACGTCAAATTGACGATTGATGGAAGAACGATAAAGGTCTCCGGACCCAAGGGGGAACTGCAGTACGTCGTCGTTGAACCGATCACTGTGCGGCAGGAAGAAAACATTCTCATCGTGGAGCGGCCGACGGACGAGCGCAACCACAAAGCGCTGCACGGTCTAACCCGCGCGCTTGTTGCGAATAACGTCAACGGCGTTTCCGCCGGATTTTGTAAGCGACTCGAAATCATCGGTGTGGGCTACCGCGCCGAAGCCAAGGGACAGACGTTGACATTGCAACTGGGCTTTTCGCATCCGGTTGTCTATGACGTGCCCAAAGGCGTGGACGTGAAAATGGAAGGCAACATCGTCATCCTAGAGTCTTGCAACAAGCACCTTCTTGGGGAGACGGCCGCCAAGGTTCGTTCCTTCAGGCCTCCCGAGCCTTACAAGGGCAAGGGTGTGCGCTATGTGGGCGAGTATGTGCGGCGCAAGGTCGGCAAGAAAAACGTCTAAGCCCGGCCGATAGAAAGAATACTGTTCGCGGTGGGTCCGCGAAGGAGTTACGGAAGATGAAAAAGCACCTCAGTGGCCGCGTACGACGGCACCGGCGGGTACGTAAGAAGATTTCGGGAACGCAAGAACGTCCTCGTCTGAACATCTTCAGAAGCCACCAGCATATTTATGCTCAGGTCGTTGATGACGATGCGGGACGCACCCTGGCCTTCGCAAGTAGCGTCGCTAAGAGTTTCAGCGGACCGAAAGGTTCGGGCGGACGCTGTGAAGGAGCCAAACTGGTCGGGGCGATGATTGCGGAGTCCGCCAAGACGGCTGGTGTCGACAAGGTGGTTTTTGACCGCGGTGGTTTTCCATACCACGGGCGAGTGAAAGCGCTGGCCGAGGCGGCCCGTGAAGGTGGATTGGTCTTTTAACAGGAGTGATGACCGTGGATACACGAAGACGAAGAGATAGAGAAGAACGGGAAAAGCCGGAATTCGTCGAGAAGGTCATTCACGTCAACCGTGTGGCGAAGGTGGTCAAGGGTGGGCGACGTTTCAGCTTTTCCGCACTCGTCGTGGTCGGTGACGAAAAAGGCCGCGTCGGTGTGGGGTTTGGAAAAGCGGGTGAAGTGGCTGACGCCATTCGCAAAGGATTCGAGAGAGCTCGGAAAGAGCTGTTCGAAGTCCCCATGAAAGACTCGACGATCCCGCACGAAGTGATTGGGGTTGCCGGTGCAGGACGCGTTCTGTTGAAGCCTGCCAGCCGCGGTACCGGTGTTATTGCCGGTGGAGCCGTTCGAGCGATTGTTGAAGCGGCGGGAATCCAGGATATTCTGTCCAAGTCTTTGGGCAGCGACAACCAACTCTCGGTGGTGAATGCGACCGTCGAGGCGTTGAAAAGCATCTTCCGCGCCGACGAAATCGCGAAATTGCGTGGAAAGAGCGTTGAGGAGTTGTTGGCATCATGAGCGAAGTCATTGTCAAACTTCTTCGCAGCCCGATCGGCAGAGTCCCCAAACACCGCCGGACTTTACTCGCGTTGGGACTGCGTAAGATCAATCAGTGTGTTACACACAAAGCGACTCCACAGCTCCGGGGTATGATCAAACAGGTCGAGTACATGGTGGCTGTGCAGGAAGCCGGTGAGAAAGAAGCATAAGCGCGGAGACGCGGTGCGGCGCGGACAGATCGTGCCAAACCCGCTTTGCGACGGTTGTAAAGGAAACAACGATGTCCAGGCGACGAAGAAATCGAGTGGGGCGAGGTTGCGGCTCCGGTAGTGGAAAAACTTGTGGACGGGGCGAGAACGGCCAGCTGTCACGATCCGGATCGGGCAAACGTCCCTGGTTCGAAGGCGGGCAGATGCCTTTGCAGCGACGGACGCCGAAACGCGGTTTCGCGAGTCGTCGCCATATCACCTTTCAACTCGTGAGCCTGGGCGATCTGGCGCGGAAGTTTCCCAATGGGGGAAGCGTCGACCTCGCGGGACTCAAAGAGACCGGGTTGATCAAACACGCTGACCGGCCGACCAAGATATTGGGCGACGGCGAGTTAGAGGGTATCGCGATTACGGTGCAGGCCCACAAAGCCAGTGCATCGGCGAAACAGAAAATTGAAGCCGCCGGTGGGGCGGTCGAACTGATTGAGATGGCGCCGGAGAAGGCTTCCTAGCATTCTCCCCGCCGGTGCGTGTCCGTTCCCGACACGATAACTGTGGAAAACGATGATTCTTGATGCCCTAGGCAATGTCTTTCGAATTCCCGACCTCCGCCGTCGTGTGCTTTTCACGGCGGCGATGATCGCGCTGCTTCAGTTCGGTGCATTTGTCCCGATTCCCGGAGTCAGTCATCTGGCGCTGCAAAGCAGCACGCCATCGGCTGGGCAGGGCGTCTTCAACCTGATGGACCTTTTCTCGGGCGGTGCCTTTCGGCGGTGCTCGGTCTTTGCGTTGGGGATTATGCCCTACATCTCCGCCTCCATCATTCTGCAGCTGCTCACGGTTGTTTCCCCGCAGCTCGAACAGATTTCCAAGAGCGGTGAAGAAGGCCGGAAGAAGATTACCCAGTGGACGCGCTACGGAACCGTGGGCATCACGCTCTTCCAGGCGTTCATGCTTTCGTTCTCGATTCAGGGCTGGAAGACGGCCGAAGGTATTCCGTTCATTCTGAGCACGGGACCTTCTTTCCACCTGCTCTGCGCGCTGGCCATGACCACCGGCACCATGTTGATTATGTGGATGGGCGAGCAGATTACCGAACGCGGGATCGGTAACGGTATTTCGCTCATCATCTTCGCGAATATCGTCAACCGGTTACCCAGCGCCGCCGCTGCCGGCTTCGATTATATCAGAACCAACAATCCACGATTCACAGCGCTCGACGCGATGGCG
>CAYTDF010000629.1:0-3631 GCA_964436365.1 uncultured bacterium
ATGCGGAAGAGCAAATACCTACAGCGACGATACAGAGCGGCACGTCTCTCATCCTTTCGTCCCCTTTCCGATGAGATTGAATGCCTTTTCTTACGCCAACGGATTCCTACTTCGCCGATCGTGACACGATAGAGATCTTCACGATTCTACGCCGCCCCGACGCGAATTTTAACCCCTACCGACGAGGACTGCGCGCGTGCGCTCTGAGGGAGGTGCAGAAGCCCCCAGCGATGAGTTCTGGACGCGTCCGGTCGGTTTGTGAGCCAATGGCCCTTCTTGCCTCGTACTTCCGGCTGGAGAAGACAGACGCTTGGGACTACAGCCCCAACGCTTTCCGATACCACTCGATTGTCTGTTCCACACCTTCGCGGAACGAAACACTCGGTGTGTAATCGAGGATTCGCTTGGCCTTGCCCACATCGGCGCAGGAATCCTTGATGTCCCCCGCTCGGGGAGGCAGGAATTTCGGCTCGAGTGATGTCCCGAGCACATCGTTGATCACGTCGATCAGGTCAAGGACACTACGTCGTTCACCGCACGCGATGTTGATCACCTCTCCGGGGGCCTTTTCCGCTCTACATGCGGCGAGATTGGCGTTGACTGTGTTGCGGATGAAGGTGAAATCCCGGGCGGCCGAACCGTCACCCTCAACCGTGGGAGACTCTCCACGCAGCATCTGCGGAATGAAAATTGCAAGCACGCCTGTATAGGCCGACTCGTGATTCTGTCGCGGACCGAACACGTTGAAGTACCGCAGACAGACTGTCTCAAGCCCGTAAACGTGGTGGAAGGAGCGGCAATAGTATTCTGCGGCGAGCTTGCTTACGCCGTACGGAGAGAGGGGATTCGGAAGAAGCTCCTCATGCTTCATATCCACCTGCGCGTCCCCGTATGCGGACGAACTGGCGGCATAGACGACGCGTTTCACACCTGCGTCGCAAGCCGAGGCCAACACATTGAGCGTGCCGTCGACGTTGATCGTGTGTGTCTCCAGCGGGTCTTCGATCGAACGTGGAACGGAGGGCAGCGCGGCTTGATGCAGCACGTAATCCACGCCTCGCATCGCCCGCTGGACCGCCTCGCCATCGCGAAGGTCCGCTTCGATCAGCTCGTACTTGCCCTCGAGGTGATCTAGATTCGACCGGCGACCGGTCAAGAAGTTGTCGATTACACGGACTTTTTCGCCTGTGGCGGCGATCTGCTCGACAAGGTGGGATCCAATAAAGCCGGCGCCGCCGGTGACTAGGTACGTAGACATTCGAGTTCTCGCCTGTTCGGGTTTTTGGGAGTCTCTCGTAACCTTTGCCTTACGCTATCAGACACGGTCCTTTTGAGAAAGTCTCCAGAATGCCCGGTGACTATAGCAGTCCCCTGTGCGATGTCAGCAGATTCCCCGTTTTTCGAGCTGTTTCACGTCCTGGGAAGATATCCTAAAACTCGTCCTCGTTCTCCGCGTTCCTCTCTGTCGGGAGAAGGAGATCATCCTCGTTATCATCGTCATCGAGGGTCTCGGTTATGACAGTCTCCTGAGTGGCGGTTTCCTCAGTGGCGGTTTCCTCAGTGGCGGTCTCCTCAGTATCCGGTTCGTTTTCAGGGGATGTCTCTTCCGGCACCTCTTCTACAAGCGCCCGTGGGGGCGTAGCCGGTTTTTCTTGAGCCTGCTGCGTTGGCTTCCTACGTCGCCTCAAGCGGGGCGGAATCTCGTCTTCACGCATCAGCAGCGGACAGGCATCGCACTCCGGCAGGGGGAGGGGGTCTCCGGGGGTGCAATGCACGAGTCCATTATCGTTGAGCGGAATGAGCTCGGGACAGTAACAGAGGCGTTGCACGCGGAGTTGTCGTAGCGATGCGTTGTCGGGCTGAAGTTTCATGGCAATGCAAACATATCAGCAAGCACGGGGCTTGTCAGCCTATCCCTTGTGTGCAACCGTGCATTCATGTCGCCATCGGTCTGGTTTGGAATCGTAATCGCCCTCATCGCTCTCGTCGCCGTGCTGACCGTTCTACGGCCATTTGGGCGCGCGAGCCGGTATGTTGCCCTGATCCTGGTGGCGTACACCATCCTCTGGGCGGGGGTGGGGCGCGCCGTGGGGTATACGAATCCGTGGCTCGTCGGCTCCGTTCTCGTGGTCGCCATCGCGGACCTTGCCGCCCTTCCCTGGTGGCTGCGTCATGTGGACCGGGACACATCCTGAGGCTGAACCTTCGTCACCGATGCCGAGTTTCCCTCCAATTGACTCCGATACCGCTCTTGATTCTGACACCCAAAAAGAAGAGAGGGCGGCCCAAAAGCCGCCCTCTCTGGAACAAGTTCTGTTATGGGCCGGGTGCTACGGACTACCCGAGCAGAGCCAATAGACTCTGGGTCTGGAAGTTCGATTGTGCGAGAACGGAAATACCCGCCTGAAGCTGGACCTGTCGGAGTGTGAACTCAGTTGTCTCAACCGCTAAGTCCGCGTCCATGATCCGAGATTCAGAAGCTTTCAGGTTCTCCGCCGTCACGCTTAAGTTGGAGACGGTCGATTCAAGCCTGTTTGTCGCCGCGCCCAGAAGCGAACGCGTACGGTTCACCTGATCCATCGCTTCGTCGATGATCGCCAGCGCCTCGTTCACGCCATCGAGCGACGTGATGTCGAGGTTCTGCAGCGTGCGCCCGCTACCTTCGCCGAAGCCAAGATTGGACGATCGCAGATCGCCTACCGACACCCGGAAGTTCTGGCCCGAGTTACCGCCGATCTGGAAGTTCATCGAGCTGTTCGTCGTCGAGAGGATGATCGAACTACCGGCATCGAGACCACCGGTCTCACGGGTCACGTTGATGATGTTGTCGAAATCGACCGTGACCGTCTTCGCCGTTCCGGTCTGACTCGACCGGCCGTCCAAGAATGCCACGTCCTGATCGCCCGCCGAGAACGTCACAGCGGTACCGCCGTTCAAACGCCCAACAAACTCCGCTGGGGTTGTCTCGAAGGTATCGGTACCGGCCGTCAAGTTCTCGCCGACCCGCATCGTCACTTCCGGCGTCGGTACGCCTTCGATTGTCGATTCCGCTCCGTAGAGGGTCACGACATCTCCGGCGTTCACGCGCACAGACGGACCTGCGTCGATACGCACCGTTGCCTGCTCCTCGAAACCTTCTTGAAGCAGGATCGAATCGTCACTAATCGTGATCGGATTGTTGGCGGCGTTGGCGTTATCGACGTTGAATGTCAACGTGAAGTTCGTTTGCGAGCTGTTTTCCCCGTTCTGGTCGATCAATTTGATCGTGCCTTCGGCCGAGTACGTTGCAACCGCGTTGTTGAACACCTGTTGGTTGCCGGTCGCGTCGAACTTCCGTGAATTCAGCTCCCGGATGAGACCGGAAATACTGTAGATCTTTCCGGCATTCAACACATCCGTGTTGGTGTCATCAGCGGCAGTCGCGGTGACCGTGAAGGTCTTTCCGAACGTCGTTCCGTCCGCGTTGGTGCCCACAAGGTCGATTGTGGTGTTCGCGTTCAGAGTCGAGTACCCGGTATAGACCGTACCTTCCAAACGGCCGTTGATGGCCGCATTCATCAGCGATGCACCGCGTTCGATGATCGTTCCATTCAGGTCGGTAAAGGCCACCGTGCTTTGGACCACCCGCTGT
>CAYTDF010000630.1:0-1482 GCA_964436365.1 uncultured bacterium
GCGAAGGGGGTCACGGTCAAAGCCCAAGGCATCGCGATGGGATAGAGCAACTTGACCTCAGCGTCGAGCCGTTCGATTTCGTCGACGAAGTTGGTCATGTCGTCGAAACCTTGCTCGCGCCGCAGGTCGCTGTACTCGAGGTGGGCGTCGACATAGAGCCGGGTATCGGCGATCTGGGTGGGCATCAGGTCCGCGCGCGCTTGCGGGAGTCGTTCGATTCCGGGCAGGCTGGAGAAGAAGAAATCGTCCAGCCGCTTCGTGCCGGTCACCCGCAACGTGGTCAGGTCCCACGATTTCGAGAGGCTCACGTACGAGGGAACATCGTCCTCCAACTCGTCTGAGGTAATGCCGCGTCCGTCCTCGACACGGTCGAAATCCTCGACGTATTCCACATCGCTACGCTCCTGGTAGCGCGCCACCAGACGCATGCCCCAGGGCAGATCCTGCATGTGTTTGCCGGCCCAACGCCAGCGCTCGGTCTCGTATCGGTCCCATTCGTGCTCTTGCTGGTCGATCCAGTACATGCGCACGGTTCCATCCGGGCCGTACGCTCCCGGAACGTGGTAGTGAAAACTCCCACCCGTTCCGAAACCCGCATCGGCGAAGTAGTCCGCGAAGACGGCCGCCCGAAAACGTGGGTCCAGGTGCACGTTGATCTTGTTCAAGACTCCGAACCCGAGGTCGGAGAAGTTGCCTGGCGAGAAGAAGTAGGCGACCCGATGCTCGGCGAGCGAGCGTGTGAAGTAGGGGAGGTAGGCGATGGGCCAACCGAACTGGTTGACCGTGACGTCGTTCAGCCAAAACCGGTCGCCGGGGATAATCTCCACCTCGCCGAAATCGAGCGAGAAATAAGGTTTGGCGATCTCGCAAGCCGTCACGACGCCGTTCTCGACGCTGTAGCGCTGGAGGGTCTTTTCATCGGTCGGTCTTCGCCACCAGCGCCCTTCCCAGCGTTTGGCGGCATCGACACGGTCGATCTGGAGTTCTTCACCTTCGATAAAAATGTTCTGGCCGGTGTCGACACGGCCGGGCTTAAAAAGGGTCCCTTTGCCGGTGTCGAGTTCGTAATCGAGCCGCTCGGCGGTCATGATCATGCCGTCGCTCCAGAGCCGTACATTCCCTGTGGCGGTGGCGCGACGTTCGTTTTGGTAGAAGACGATCTCATCGGCGGAGATGCTCGACGGACCGTGCATCACCAGTGCCGCTTGGTCTCCCGTTTTGCGGACGGTGATTGTCCCGTCCTTGTGGTTGTAACTCACCTGCCCCTGAATCTCGACGGGGACCGGCACGCGGACACCCGTGTCGATCGTGTCGGCGCTCTTGTCCGAGGCCGGGCCGCTTGGCTGGCCGTACACCGCGTTGGGGCCGGTCGTGTACAGCGCCACCGTCGCGAGAATGGCGACGGGCCAGATCAACTGAGACGGCGATGGATTGATGCGGAAGCGAAGACGGTTCAACAGGCTAGTCACAGTTTCTCACCCA
>CAYTDF010000630.1:1492-3623 GCA_964436365.1 uncultured bacterium
ATACAGATTTCAGTCCCCCATTTTGTAGCAGAGGGGCTCGGTTGCCGTCAATCATACAGGAGTTTGCGGATAACCGCCCGGATACCGCGGTTTCGCGGTTCGGCCGGTCTCTGCTTGCCGCCTACGAACCCTTCAGAATCTCTTTTGTCTCGTCTTGGAACAGGACCCAGAGGCCGTAGATGCCGACCGCCGTGCCGAAGGGGATCGAGGTCAGTTCGATGATCGAGGCGACGATGGACCACGCTCGGGCCCAAGAGTGCCGGGTGAGAAGCCCCAGCCCCCCGAGAATGCTCGGCGCGGAGAAGATCGCGATCAATATCGAGATGAAGGTGGCGGCTCCCATCACGAGGAAAGAGATAAGCACCTCCTCGTCGTTCAGGTGCTCCACGCACATGATGAAAATGGGGATACCTATCCCCGCTGCCGCGATGACGACGGCCGTCACGAGGCTTAGAATTCCGCACGCGAGCAGCAGAATCCCAAGAATCCGAATGTGGGTTTGCATGATTTCTTCTCCTTCAGGTTAACCGCGTCCGTCTGTCTTCGTGCTGAAGGTTCGAGTGTCCCTTCAGAGTTTGTCCGCCGGAAGAAACGACAGGACGCACAAACGAAGTGTCATTCGCGACGAACTGCCCCCGGCAGCCGGGCGCTCAGCGTTTTCTAACCGGAAACGACTCTTCGCGGATACTCTATTCCTTTCTCCGCGAGGGCGTCAGGGAGTGTATTGCTCAGGCTTCGGGACAACTGTCCGTCCGGCAAGGACCTCTCCGCCTGCGGCATTCCCTCGTGTCTGGCGGCATCCGGTTGGAGTACCGAAAGTTGACAATGCCGAAATGCCGTGGGTATACTGAGTAACGAGTGAAAGCACCATGATAAATCGCGTCTCGCAGACATACCGGTTTTGGTATTTTAGCCGCACGGACATAGGCCGCGCGGGCGGCGGGAGCTCCATGGTGTAATACGAATCGACATACGGTGATGTTACCCAGGCCGTGAGGGCTCCAACCCTCACGGCCTTTTTTATTTTTGCTGCCATTTCTCGCGGTTCCACGCGATGTGAAGGAGTTCTGCAATGATTGTTTGCATGTCCAAGAGGGGCGGCCCCCAAGAGATCGACCGTGTAATCGAGGTGTTGGAGAGGGCCGGCTTGGGGTATGGCGTCGTGCGCGTCGAGGAGCGGGCTGTCATCGGTGTTCACGGCGACGCCGCTCGGGTTTCGATGAGCCTTCTGCGCGAGCTTCCAGGGGTGGATTCCGTGACGCCGACCTCCAAGCCCGCGAAGCGCGCCGCTTCATCTAGCCAACCGGAGCCTTCGGTCCAGCAGCGGGTTCCTATCGGGAATGTCGCGGTGGGTGGCGACAGGCCGGTCATCGTCGCCGGACCCTGCTCTGTCGAATCCGAGACCCAGTTCCGGGAGTCGGCCCGGCAGGTCAAGCAAGCGGGCGCGGACATCCTCCGGGGCGGGGTCTGGAAGTATCGGAGCAGCCCCTACAGCGGGTGGGAGGGCATCGGCGCAGGCGGTTTTCGCAAGCTGGCCGAAGGTCTGAAACTCTCGGCTCGCGTGGCGCGCGAATTCGAAATGCCCCTGGTTGTGGAGATCATCTCCGTGGAGACGGTTTCCCTGTACGAAGATTGTGGCGTCGACGCCATCCAGATTGGTGAACCCAACAGCCGGAACACGGCTCTCCTCAACCGGCTTCGGGAGACCCCCCTGCCGGTGATCCACAAACGGGGCAACAACCTCGACATCGAGGCTTACTTGTTGTGGGTGGAGCGGATGATGACCGGTGGCAAACGGAACATCATCTTGTGCGAACGTGGGATCCAGTCGGCCAACACTTACACCCGGAACACACTCGACATCGGTGGTATCGCCGCCCTGCGTCATCAACTCTCTTGTCTACCGGTCATGGTCGATGCCTCGCACGGCACCGGGATTCGCGATCTGGTCTTCCCGGCGACGATGGCCGGAATCGCGGCCGGGGCGGCCGGAGCGATGATCGAGGTGCACCCCAATCCACTGATCGCCAAGTCGGATGGGAAGCAGTCGTTGTTGTTCATCGAACAGTTCGAAAGTTTGGTGCGTGGCGTGCACGAGGTCTGGAAGACGACTCAGGCTCTTCGGGACCTG
>CAYTDF010000631.1:0-2826 GCA_964436365.1 uncultured bacterium
GGATGGAACTTGGGGTGCTGCATCTCAAGTCCGGCGACGCAAATCGCGCTCACGAGGCGACTAGCAAGTCCCTGAGTCTAGATTCTTTCTGCTCCCAAAGTTGGAACAACCTAGGTGTTGCCCTTTCCCGCCTCGGTAAGCATGAGGAGGCTGTCAACGCTCTGAAAAGTGCGGTGTCTCACGACCCGCTGAACACCGGAGCAATGCTGAATCAGTGCACGCCGCTTTTGAAGCTAAGACGACCCATTGAAGCAATAAAAGTGCTGGAGCGGGCCGCGTCATTATCCCCTGAAAAGGCATCAATCTGGGCAAACCTCGGTGCTGTGAAAATGGAACTTGGGGAACTGGGTGACGCCGAGCGCTGCTTCAAGAGGGCACTGTCTCTGCATCCGGGACTGAAAGAAGTTGAGGCAAACCTAGAATCACTGCGACAACGACGAAACTCGAAAAACGAAAGCCCGGACGCCGCCGCCCTCTTGGCCAAGGGACATAATCGACAGGCGGAGCAACTGCTACTCGAACGAGTTGCAGTCAATCCCGATGACATTGATGCTTGGCACAACCTAGGAATCGTCGCACTCCAAGATCGTCGAGAAGCAGAAGCGATCAAGTGCTTCCGAAAGGTCGCAGAACTCGATTCAAAGGAGGAGTTTGCGACTTCGCAACTTGTAACACTGCACGCTAGCCGCGGAGAGTTCGATTCGGCAATCGCCTATTGCGATAGGCTCGCGCGCATTCCAGGAATGGAAGTCAAGGAAGCTGCACTTCGTGCACAGATTCTCCAGGCATGCGGCCGTGCGGATGAGGCTATTTCGAGGCTCTCGTCACTTGTCCAACGAGACCCGGATCTCGACACGATTTGGTTCATGCTGTCCGAGATTTACGAACGTGAGGGGCGCCTTGAAGATTCACTTCAAGCAGCGGAAGTATGCTTGAAGGTTCTTCTACGCGTTGGTGGCAATCGCGACAACATTGATAATGTGAGACAACGCATAGTCGCATTGCGCCAGGCGGTCGAGTAGCTGGATTGGTTACACGGCGGCATATCGGGAGACAGGTAGCACTTGCTCGTGTCAGCAAAACCGGGAACTGCCCAGACCTACTCGACTGACAATCTTAGGTGTGCGCACATACCGCCAACCAAATGCGCAATGATGCCGCTATTTGATGTGCGCACTACGACGATTGATCAGAAAGTGTTGAGTTAGAAAAAAATGCGTATTGCTGCCAACACGTAAAAATCGCTTTGTTCGCGTGCTCAAATTGGCCAAAGGCCAAACAGCCGAATGTGCTCACATCGGCCATTACCGTATGAGACTGGTGAATCTTGCGAGTGCAGTTTGTCGTGCAAACTTTTGTAGAACGCCCGGACTCCAGCCGTAACAACTGGCAAGTGACATTTTTTGCAAGGCGGCGCGCAATCCTCGCAGAGTGGGAAACACCCTCGAATTGTCCCAAAGCTCGATGACATAGGCATGAAGCCTTCGGGGAGTGACTCGTCTTCCGATTGAGCGTATTGGATTACGTGCTTTGCAAGACTTTTGTCACTTGCACCACACCTCGCGCAGTGGCCGCCTTGAGCAGGCTGATGCTTGAAGGACTCGTTCAAGCTCGCAGCAATACTTTGTCGGAGTTTGTCGTCCACGTAAGTTGCTCCAAAAGGCCCTAACAAGTCGACCCTTTATAGTAACACGTGTCGACCATTCTTAAAGATCAAGCAGCCGCTCGCCTTGTTCGCGACTCAGCTCGTACTCAACAGCCTGTGGTCCGTGCTGTTCTTCGGCCTCCAGAATCCTGGAGCTGCGGCCGTGGAGATCATTCTGCTCTGGGCAGCCATACTGGCGACGCTGATCGCGTTCTGGAAACGGTCGTTTTGGGCCGGCGGGCTGCTGGTGCCGTATTTGGCGTGGGTGAGTTTCGCAGCGGTGTTGAACGTGGCGATCTGGCGGTTGAACGCCGGATGATTCACGCCGCTTTCCGCTCGAACGATTTCACCAGCCCGCCGACGTAGGACTTCACTTCGATCTGATCCATCGTCAGCGTATCCACCTCCTCCGGCACGTCACGAATCGGTGGCAGATGATCCCGCTCCATGTGCGCCCGTCGCGTGTTGTAATACTCGACGAACTCGCTGACCAAGTAATCCAAATGCCGCTTGCCAAAGACAATGAACTTTCGCAAGCACTCCAATTTTATTGTCTCGATGAACCGCTCGCACCTACCGTTCAAGTTCGGGCTGGCCTTCGGCAACGAGTTGGTCCGCACGCCCCTTGATTTCAGCTTGGCCGTAAACTCCTTGGTGAACTTGGTGTCCTTGTCGTGCATGACGATGTCGGGCTTTTCCTCCCGGCCGGCGGTCTGATCCACGAACAAGTCGGCCTGCTTCTCAACCCACGCTGAGTTGGGATGCAGCGTGGATTCCGAGACGATCACCTCGCGGCTCGTCATGCAGAGCCACACCAGCACGTACATGTCTTTCAGGCCGCGGGCGGTTACGGTTTTGACCGAGAAGAAGTCGACGGCCCAAAGCGTATTGGCGTGCCGTTTCACGAAGTTGTCCCAGTTGTCGGACGTTCGATCCGGGCCTGGCTCAATACCTTCCTCCTTGAGGATGTTGCGCACGGTTTGCCGGCTGATCTTCTTGATGCCGAGTTTCCTTAGTTCGCCAATGATGCGGGTGTAGCCGAACCCTGTGGCCTTTGCGATCTGAATCACCAGCTCGCGGATCTCCTTGGGCTTGCGCTGGCCGCCTTTGGGATTCTTGGGCTTGCCCTTCTCCAACTTTTCGTCTCGGACCCAGCGGTAGAACGTCGCTGGTGAGACGAT
>CAYTDF010000631.1:2836-3254 GCA_964436365.1 uncultured bacterium
CCTTGCCGAACTTCAAGAGCCGTGCTCGCTCGGCGGGTTTCGTATGCACTTGCCCAGGGATGCGAGCCCGCAGGATCTTGTTCTCCTCTTTGAGATATTCGACATACTTTGCCAACTCGTTGTTCGTCGCGGAGGCGATCATCGCTAGCAGTGGGTGGAATATCTTGGCCGTCATGGTATTGTCATATCTTGTAATGTGGAACGGGATTGCACATCCGTTGTACAGCGCTACGTCGCCGTTTCGATGCCGAAATCTGGGTCAAGAATCGGCTTTCAGGAAAGCCGCTGATTCGACCGTCAGAGGCGGGAAAGTTTGACGCTCGATCGTGTCATCGGGCCATTCAGGAAGGCCGATTTCCGCCGGCATGTGGGCGTCCAATGACGTCCCTCTCGAATCATCGAACTATCGTCGATGATG
>CAYTDF010000631.1:3264-3619 GCA_964436365.1 uncultured bacterium
GATCACTCTTGGCAGGCCGCTTTCAGCTCAGAACAGTTCTCGCCGGTAATTACCGGATCGACCTCTCCATTACCGCGTGTTTCTGCGACTTTCTGCAATCAATTGCGACGGTTTGCGAGACCGGCCAATTTTCGTAAACTGTTATCTGGTCGTGGCTTCCGAGCCTGCGGTTTTCTTTTGGTATCCGCCTACGGAACCGAAGGGTGAAGGTGACCGCAACGACAACTGACAACAACACAGCCTCCAACTGACCCAGGATGCCCCGACGACATGAAAGTTTCACAAATACTGGACAAGATTGACGAGAACCAACTTTTCGTCCCGGCCTTTCAGCGGGAATACGTCTGGAAACGAG
>CAYTDF010000632.1:0-3617 GCA_964436365.1 uncultured bacterium
GAAACGGTGTGGGAAGAGTTCCGTCCAGCACCCCCACAGCAATGAAACTGCTGGGGATTGAGACACAGCATCCCGCGCCCCCCGAACCGCAACCTTGATTTGGCTTCACTGTGCTCGGCCACTTAGGAACACGGGATTCATAGCCTCTCCAAAACGCTCTTTCAAAGTACGCCGACAGAGGAAAGTAGGCTTGTCTAAAAAGCGGAGAAATCAATCGGGCTCTGGCTACCACTGGGCGGGCATGTACCGCTCGACGTTCTCCTCGGTGATGATGGCGATGGGCAGATAACGCATGGGCGGAATCGGCTTTCCATAGAACCAGTCCGCCGCCAGCTTCAGTGGGACCGCCCCATCCGCTTCCGCCGATTGATAGGTGATCGCGTGGAGGTTCCCCGCTTTGACGAAATCCATGCCCACCTTGCTGTTGCCCGCGGCGACACGGACGATATCCTCGCGCCCCGCGTTCTTGACGGCCTCGTTGATGCCGATCTGCGCACCGGAGTCATCGGCGCAAACAATGCCGTTCAGCTCCGACCCGAACCGCGTGATCCAGCCGGAAACCACATCCTTGGTCTTCTCGGATTCGAGACCGGTGGTTTGGAGCGCCAAGAGTTTCATCTCCGGCGCGATCTTCTCGAGTTCGGTAATCGCAGACCATGTGCGCGAGAAAAACGGCGAACTTCCGGGCCAATGCTGGACGACACAGTAGCCGCCCTTGTACTCGGCGTACTTGGCGAAAGTGGCGGTGAGCAGCCGGAATTGCTGCCAGTCATCGGGACCGGTCCAGGTGAGAATGTATTTATGCGCTTCCTGAGCCGGTAGCAAATTGATCGCGATGCAGGGGATGCCCGCCTCGTTCAATCGGCGAAATGAGGGCGTACAAGCCTGAGCGTCGACCGGACTGACGACGACCAGGTCCGGCAGTTCATTGATCACTTGGTCGACCTGCTGCGCCTGGATGTTGATGTCATTGTTGGCCACCTTGTAACTCATCTCGATCCCGTAGACACCCGCGACCTTCTCCATACCGACGACCATGGCCGTCAGATAAGGATGGTCGATGGCCTTGAGGTAGACGACACGCTTACCCCTCGGCCCATCCGCGGGAGAGTCGGGCTGATTCACCTTCACAACACTCCAGCCGGAATACTCCATGTCATACCAATGGCCCGCATCCTCTTTGGGTAGGGCCTTGGGATCGACCGGCCGGGGTGGAACGGTCTTCGTCACCTCGGGGAGAATGAGAGGTTGCCCATCGCCGGACTTCAGCTGCGAGACCTCGATCTCTTTCGCGGCCGCTTCGGCAAGCAGATCGTTCGTGGCCGCGACCGGCGAGGTCGTATTCGAAACTCCCGACACGATCACTGGAACCGGTTGCTGTCGGTTCAAGTACATCGCGAAGATGGCGACGATGGCGACACATCCAACAACGCCAACAATCACCAAGGGGAGTGTGTTGTCCTTTCGTTGCATGGTTTCATTCCTTTCAGTCTCTTCCGAATCGGTTTCGGGCTCGGAGTCGGCTTCGTCGAGCAGACGCTCGGCTTCTTCCATGAGCTCGTGCCGCTGCCCTCGAATCCTGCGTTGATACGCACTCAACGACGCGTCATAGAGCACAACCGCCGCCAGGACAACACCGGCTGAGATTTTTCGGGCTTCCCAACCAGCCCCCATACACTCGAGCCCATTATAGAGCATGGTCAGGGCCAGCAAGGCAATCATGCTCTTCAAAACACTGCCCCGGCCACCGGACATCGCAGTGCCACCGATAATGACGGCCGCCACGACCTCCATGAGAACGTTGTTGCCCATGGTCGGCGTCGCGGAGTTGATGCCGATCGCGAAGAGCGCACCGCCGAAAGCCGCCAGTCCACCCGAGACCACGAAAGCACCCATAATGTAGCGGTCGACCGGAACGCCCGAACTCCACGCGGTTGAAGCGCTGCCACCAATGAGATAGACGTTGCGCCCGATACGCGTGCACAGAAGCAAGAACTCAATGAGGATCGTCAGGCCGACCGCGAGAACAACCCGAGGAGTCAGCAAAGGTACGAAGGGAGTCTCCATCCAGTTTCCGACGCGGAAGTCCTCGACGGTCAGTGTCCCCCCTTCGCAGTAAATAAAAATGAGCCCCTGAGTGACGATCATGGTGCCGAGAGTTGCGATAAACGAGTCGACCTTGGCTCGGGCAACCAAGAAACCGTTGAAAACGCCCACCGCGACGCCGCACAACACACCCAGCGGCAAGCTCCCCGCCCAACCCAGCTGAGGTTGGAAGCCCACAGTGACGATGCCGCCCAAGGTTAGCGTCGTTCCAATCGAAAGATCGAGTTTACCGGTGATCAGAACGATTGTGAAACCGATCGCGGCCGGGAGACTGAGGCACATCCCCTTCATCACAATGGTTAGATTCCGAGAGGTGAAGAAGTAGGGCGCGGTCAGGGACATCACCAGAAAAACGAAGACCGCAATCCAATAGATGTGGTTGGCGGCGAGAAGCCGGCGCCAAGACGGTTCGCGCGTGAATGAAGCAGTCATTCGTCACCCCTCCCGGAGCGGCGTGCAAACCAGCCGGTCGTCCCGACAACCGCGATGAAAACCATTCCCTTCACAACCATCTGAGCGAAAGAGCCCAAGCCTAGAAGCACCATGAGATTGAGTAGAGTCCCGATGACCAACACGCCGCCGAGTACCCCGGCGATACTTCCCCGCCCCCCCGCCAGACCGACGCCGCCCAGCACGACCGCGGTCACGGCGTTGAAGTCATAGCCGAGACCGGTCTCAAACGTCCCCTGACAATTCATCGAAGTGAGCAACAAGCCCCCGATGGCTGTGGTGAATGCAGAGAGCACGAAGACGTGCATGACCACACGAGAGGTGGGAACGCCGCTGAGCCGGGCGACTTCATAGGCCGAACCGACGAGTTGGACCTGACTTCCGAACTTCGTGAACTTCATCAACCCATGGCCCACAAGAACGAAACCGAGCATCAAGAGCGTCGGCAACGGCAGCCAGTCCCAAAACTTCTGTTGTGACAATCCCAAAAAGACCGCACCCGCCGGAGTCGCCGGATCGGGATAGATCTGCCGTCCTTGATAGAACCAACGTAAGAATCCATCGAGCAGGAAAGCCATGGCCAGGGTCCATATAATCGGGTTGACCCGCAGGTAACCGATCACATATCCGTTGATCGCACCGATCAACAGCCCGGCGCTAAGCCCCACAAACAGGCTGGGTAATACCCCCATCGGCTGGGCGGAGATGGCAGCCAGACCGGTGAAGGCCATGATGGCCGGAATCGAAAGATCGACGTAATGCCCGCTGTAGGTGACAAAGGCGGCCCCCACACAGACGATTCCGAGGAGGGTGATGTTTTGGAGAATGTTGAGGAGATTGCCGGCCGTGGCGAACTTAGGAAAGACGACCGCCCCGGCGATGAAGAGGAAGAGCAAGATCGTATAGACGCCGAGCCCGGTGGCGATGCGTCGAGCCAACGAGATGCGCAGTCTCCGTCCATCTTGGGGGGCACTCGCTTGGGCATCGTTCATCAACGTTCTCCGCTGGCCGCGAGCAGCACGGTCTCTTCGGTGCAGTCACCGCGGTCGAGTTCGCGCACA
>CAYTDF010000633.1:0-3608 GCA_964436365.1 uncultured bacterium
CGCGCGCGGTTCGATCTCCATAAACGCCGAAATCCTGAGGCAGGTACCCGATAGAACTTCGAACCTTCGCGCCTTCACGTACGATATCGTACCCACAAACCTTGCACGTGCCGCGCGTCGGTTGATCGATCCCCACGAGCAAGCGGATCAGCGTCGTTTTTCCCGCACCGTTAGGACCGAGCAGCCCAAACAGTCCCCGTTCAATATCGAGGTGCACGCCCGCCAAAGCTTTTTCGCGCCGGACCGTGCCTGCGGAGAGCGTTTCCGCTTCATCCGTGTCAACCTCTGTCGGCCGGAGTGCGGGGAGTGGAGTGCCCGCAACCAGTCCGACCGGGGCCAGGCGTCCGGGGAACAGAATTCGGAACCGGCGGATTACGGCCTCTTCCACGCGAAGTAGGAACGGTCTCGAATAAATCCGCGTCAGATTCCATGTCTCGATCCGTAGCGGTTCCTCACGAGGTGCCTGACGTCTGTACGCGGTCGCGCGCTCACGAAACGCGGCGCGTCGTTTCGTGCTCCAAAAAACGAGTATCCAGCGGAGGCTGTGCACGTAATGAATCCCGCGCCCAAAAAGCTTCCAGACATCTTCGAAGATGAAATACAGACCCGGGATCAGGAGCAGCGTCAGCACCGTTGATCCCATGAGACCGCTGATGACGACAATCGCGAACGGAATCCACTCCCCGTCGTTCCCGCGAGTCCTGATCGCCATCGGCGCCAGGCCCAACGCGGTCGTCCCTACCGTCATCAAAATCGGCCGCAACCGATAGGCGCTCGCCAGGAATACCGCCCGCGACCGTGGAAACTTCTTCTCCCGACGCATCGCCGACGCGAAATTAACCAGCAGGATCCCACTGTTCGGAAGGAGCCCAATCAAGAAGACAATGCCAAATACAGCCATTTCGGAGAATTGGGTGTCGGTCAGAATCAGTCCCCAGATGATCGGAACGAACGCAAGTACAATCGTGAAGAGGATAACGAATGGCTGATAGAACGATTCAAAGAGCGCGGCCATCAACATATAAACGAGGATCAGCGCCAGCCAAAGGATTTGCCGGAAAGCGTCAAGCAGCTCCTCCCAGTTTTGCGAGAAGCCCCCGAGTTCGAACGAGAATCCCGCGGGGAGCGGGTAGTTCTCGCAGATCTGCCGGACGGCCGCCTCCACATCCTGCTGCTTGGCATTGGGAGCTAATGAATAAATAACCCGGACAATCCGCTGCTGGTTCATGCGGAACATATGTCCCGAGCGCCTCACCATTTCGAACGAACCCAGATTTTCCAGAGGGACCGTGGCGCGTAACGTTGGCGAGAAGATCGGGATGCGACGCATCTCGGCGAGTTTCAGCCCCTCTTCGTAGTCGACGACCTTCTGTCCTTCCGGTCGCTCTTCCGTAACCTGCTGAAAGACGATATCGATCTCTTCGTCGTCACGCTTCATCCGGATCTGTGACACATCGCCTCGGCTTTGTGCCGCCGACAGCTGCCACGCCAGAGACTGCGCGTTGACCTGCAGCAGGTTCGCCGTATCCCGATCCAAACTGAACTGCAGCTCGAGATCGCCGTGTTCGACATCCGCATAGACATCTCGGACCCCGTCCACCTGTTCCAGAAGCGGTGTTACGATCTCGATAATACGTAGGAGCGATGTCTGATCGGGCCCTTTCATGACGACACTGCCGCGCCCCCCGCTCACCACAGGAGATGGCATACTGTCACCGCGTTGACGCTTGTATTCGAACGAGACGTCCGCATCGCCAATCTGTTCGAACGGCTGGCGCAACGACTCCTTGATCTCGGGCAGGAGACGATCGCGTTCGTCCTGGTCCACCAGTCGCACATCGATCCAGGCAAAGTCCTCCATAATCCGGCTGCTGGTCTGGTCTCGCTCGGGAACCGACTCCGTGATCAGGTCTTCCACACGGTCGACGATCTCCACCGTGTGCGCCAGACGCGTTCCCTTGGGCGCAAACACAAAAATGGTAAACCAATCCTGGTCTTTCGGCGGCTCCAGACGCTGCCCCCGGGCCACACCGGACATGGTGTAGTAATACGTGTAAAGAATGATGGTGAAGACGACCAGAATGAAGCGTGCGCGATGCCGTAAGCATCCCTTCAATACTCCCAGGTAGCGCGCTCGAAAACGGTGAAAACCAATCCGCGTTTTGACAAACTCCAGTCCCGTGGCCAGCTGCCAGCTGCCACCGGCTCCACCTCGGTCCGGGCTGGGGGTGCCCCCGTTCACCGCCGCCAAACTCCGCCGGTCCTCCCTATGAAACAGATAGGTCGCGGCCATGGGCACCAGGAGCAAAGCCACGGCCATCGAAACCAGGAGCGGATAGACGACGGCCAGCGCTCCCTCCTTGAACATGATCTGAATTTCGCTCTTCAAGAATACGATGGGGAGAAAGACAATGATGCTCGTCAGTGTCAGCGCCACAATCGGGCGCATCACTTCGCTCGCGCCCAAGTAGGAGGCCCGTCGTGGCGAACGGCCGTGCTGCCGGTGCCGTGCGATATTCTCCAACACGACAATCGCATTGTCGAGCAGGCTTCCCACTCCGATCGCCAAGCCCACAAGAGTGAACAAGTTGATCGACATATCGCTGAAATACATCAAGTTGAACGTCGCCACGATGGAGATGGGAATCACCAGGCAAACCATCAGCGTCATGCGGAACGAACGCACGAACGCGTGAAGAATCAGCATGGCCAGGATGATGCCGTAGGCCGCCAGGCGCGCCAACTGTTGAATTAGTTCACGAATGATCTTCGAACTGTCCCAGCGGACCGTCAGTCCATAGCCCTCGGGGAGTCCGTCCTCAATCTTCTCGATCGCCTCCCGTACGCGATCGGAGAGTTCCAGCGGATTGACCTCGGATTCTTTCTCCAGCATGTACGTGGTGGCCGGGAGCCCGTTGACGCGGTAGAGCCGGTTGCGGGAGAGCAGAATCTCATTCACTTGGCCCAAGTGCCGCAAGAAAAGCCCGCCGTCTGAGTCGAGAACGATCTCTTCAAGTTCTTCGGTCTCTTTGAACTGACCGTCGATGCGCACAAAATGCCGCTTCCCGCCCTCTTCGATGTTGCCCACAAAAACCGGGTCGGCGGCATAGCTACGCACCGTGTTCGTCAGCCGATAGAGCGGCTGGTTAAATTCCTGCATACGGTCTTCGTGAACCGCCACCTCGACAACTTCGTTGTGACCGCCCCAGGTATCCGCCTGGGCGACACCCTCGATATCCGAGAGCTTCTGGGCAATCCGCTCCACGTTGATCCCCTGAAGGTGCGGGTCGTGACGTGGCCCTTGAATGGCCACCCCCATGAAGTTCGAGTTGTCTCGAGACGTGTCGAACGGGAAGACGGCGGTATAGAGAGATCCTTTCGGGAACGTGCGGCGGAACAGATCGAGCTTTTCCTGGAGTTCGATGGCGCGGAATTTCGTATTCGTACCAAACTCGAATTGAATACGGAAAAAGCAAGACGTGCCATGCCGTCCGAACGACCATATATTCTTCACGCCGGGCATCTCCGCGATATACCCTTCGATCGGTTTGATGAGGTTACGCTCTTGTTCTTCCGTACTCATGGAGCGCCGATAACGAACGTAGCAC
>CAYTDF010000634.1:0-3607 GCA_964436365.1 uncultured bacterium
ACGACTGTTGAAAGTCAACAGGAGGCCGTGAGTCGGGGCGTCCCTGCGGGTGAATACCTGAAGCTGACGGTAGGCGATACAGGGCAGGGCATCCCTCCCGAAGTTCTGTCTCGGATTTTCGAACCGTTCTACACGACCAAACCAAAAGGTAAGGGAACCGGTATGGGACTTGCGGTGGTGCACGGACTCGTCAAGAACCACGGGGGGGCGATTGACATTGGAAGTGAACTTGGGCAAGGAACGACGGTCGAAATTCTACTTCCAAGACAGCGTGGTGGTGATGCGGTAGAAGCGCCGACTGTAGCCGCGCCGATCGGTGGCAGCGAACGTATCCTTCTGGTCGATGATGAAGAGTCGCTGAGGGAAGTCGCGAAGACGTATTTGCAGCGGCTCGGCTACGAAGTCGACGTGAGATCGTCGGGCTTCGAGGCGCTCGAACAATTCCGCGCCGCCCCCGAGGGCTTCGATCTCGTGATCACCGATCAGACTATGCCGCAGATGACCGGAGGCGAACTGGCCACGGAGATCTTGCGGATACGTCCGGATATTCCCGTCGTTCTGTGTACGGGGCACAGCGAAGTGTTGTCTGAAGAGAAGGCCTACGCGCTAGGCATCCGCGCGTTCATGATGAAACCCGTTCGTCTTGGCGATCTTACCAAAACCATCCGCCATCTGTTCGATTCCGCGTGACGCGTCACTTCGGGAAGAATGGAAACAGACGGCGTAGTTCTTCACGACTCGGGCGCCGACCGTATTCGCAGATTTCAAATGACTCGACGAATCGAATACTCTCGACACGATCCTCTCCATAATACGTCTTAAGCAGAGGTTTCCATGCTTCTTTCGGCGCGAAATAAGGTGTGAAGCGCCCCCGCAGCCACGTCATCCTCGTTTCCTTGTCGCCTTTGACGAACGAGTTCTCTGTTCCGTCGCCCCCCGCGCCTTTCTCGTAGAACTGAGATTCCAGAACGTGCAAGGCTTCGAATTTTCGATCGATCGCGTCTTCGATGTCGACGATCACGTCAGGTTCAAATGGGTTGGGTTTCTGGAATCGATCGGCCCAGTAGAGAAAGACGGGGTTCTTCCGGAGATGGGGAACGTCGGGGCAGACGAAGGGCACTGTGACCATGAATGCGGCGTCTTGGACGAGGATCGATGTGTAGCGGTGATCCGGATGATAATCGTTTGGCCGGTTGGTTAAGACGATATCCGCATTCCACTCCCGGATAATCCGGATCAGCTTCTTTCGGTTTTCTAGGGTCGGCAAGACCTCGCCATCGTGGATATCGAGGACTTGCGTTTCGATGCCGAGTATTTCGGCGGCCTCTCGCACCTCTCTCGTTCGACGTTGGGCCAAGGGGCCCCCCGCGATGATGGAATGGCCGACGTCTCCGTTGGTGACGGCCACGAACTTTACCTTGTGTCCGAGTTGCGCCCACTTCGCGGCAACTCCCCCGGCGCGGATTTCGCAGTCGTCGGGATGAGCGCCAAACGCAATAATACGCATGGGAGAGTCCGCCGCATCAGCGGTGGGATGCAGACCCGCCAGGGACGCGAACAAGATTCCTGTGAAGAATTGGCGAAGAATTCTGGAATGGCTCATTGATCTTCCTCCTAACCACTTTCTCGTTTCCGGTTCTCCACTCCATTGTAAAGGCTTTTGGGACCGCCGTTGAGCCCCCCCCCACAGGTGTCGATTGTTGTCGTGTCTCTCTTACAATTACCGACACATCTCGTCTCGATCCGTGCTAGACTATCTGACCAGGTAAGATTACGGTACTGGAATTCCTCGTGGAGTTTGACGATGCAGAAGCGACGTGCTTTCACCTTGATCGAGTTACTGATTGTTGTGGCGATCATCGGTATCCTTGCGGCGATCGCCGTGCCGAACTTCATGAACGCACGGCTACGGGCGCAGGTTGCGCGTGTGTTTGCAGACATGAAAGCGTTGTCCACGGCGATGGAGATGTACGGCCTCGACAACAACAACAAGTATCCCCACACGAATTCGACGAATGTCAGCGTCTTCAAGCCGTTTCAGCGACTGACTTCGCCAATCGCCTATATGGCCTCGCTGCCGGCGCGGGATCCTTTTGTGTTGAAGATGTTCGAATCCTCCGGCACGAACACGATGGCCGGTGTGAGCCCGAGTTGGTGGGACCCGTACCTGCTGGTCACCTTTCCGACACCTTCGATGTACGGAGGCAACGACCCCGAGCAGGGCATGTACTCCGTGGGCCCTCTTGTTTATTTTATCGACAGCGTCGGCCCCGACAACATCTACGATCCGTATGAATACAACTGGGGCCACGCATGGGTCCCGTATACAACCACGAACGGGCTGAAGAGCCGGGGGGAGATCTTCGTCTACGGCCCGGGAGGAACGACTTCGGACAACGTGTCTCGGTAAGTGGGACGTAGCGGACGCAGGACGGAGACAGCCAAACCAACGCCATGATGGACATCGCCGATCGGGAAACGTACGCACGACACCGTGACGCGAGGACTGTGCGGTCGCGTGCGTCCATCGCACTGCACGAACTTTGGCTTCCGATGCTGTTGTTCGGAAGCATCGGAGCCATTGCGTGGGCGATCCGAGGCAGTAACGGCTGGGGGGGGGATCGATGGGACGATTCTTCCGGGGATGATGTGGGGATTGCTCTGGTACTACCTGTGCCACCGAAAGGGGATCGATGGCAGAGGGATTGCGCTGTGGTTGGGATTGGGGATCGCCCTCGGCGGCGAGCTGGGCTACGGGCAGTTTGTTTCCTGGATACGCGGGATGTTCAATGTGGGGGATGAGGTTATCCCCGTCGCTCCGTGGATCGGCCATGCGTGGTTTGCGATCACGGGGATCGGCTGGGGCGCCCCCGGCGGTATCGCTCTGGGTTGGGCGCTGAGTGAAAAGGTCACCCTCCGCGGCTGGTTTGTCCGTCTATTTGTGCCCTTGGGCGTCGCGTTTCTCGGTTGGCTGCTCGTTCGTGAGTGTCCTTGGCTGTTCTTTCCCAACTACGGCCAGGGTATCTACACCGACGAACTCGGCCCCCATCTCTCTCGCACGGTTTATACAAACACCCAAAATTTCACCGTCGTGGCTTGGTGGTTTGGTGCGCTGCTCGTGGCCTTGTTCCAGAGAGATCGGGCAACGTTGACCGTGGGAGCGTTGATTGGAGGCGGTTTTGGCGTCGGCTTCTGGCTGGGTGCGTTGTGGTGCCTGCGTTATGCGTACACGCCGGTCGTTGTCGATTGGTGGAAAGTTTGGGAGCTGAATGCAGGTTTCAATCTGGGCGTTCTGTATGTCCTCGCCCTCTATTGGACAACGAAACAAGTCGACAAGAACCACCAGGCGGACGGCACTCCGCTGGCCTCGCCGAAGACACCCCCACTCATTCCGCACCGGCTTCGAAGGCTCTCGCTGACGCTCGCTCTGTTTCTGTTGTTGTTCTACGCGTTTCGCGGGATTTCGTCTCGAGCGGGCGTGCTCCTCAACTTCTATCCCCCGGAGGCTGTGGATGATTACCAGTGGCCTTTGGCCCGCATCGCGATGTTCGTGCCCGTCCTCGTCGTGCTCGTCCGAGGCCACGACGTGCACGTAACCCTCCAGCCC
>CAYTDF010000635.1:0-3588 GCA_964436365.1 uncultured bacterium
ATCTCCGCGTTGTGGATCGTGGTGTAGTCGAACTCGAATTGCTCGAGGACAAAGCGTGTCCATCCCTCGTCCTTGCTGGGAAACCAAGGCTGGTAGAGCGCTACCCGAGGCTTCTCTACCTTGACGTACAACGATTCTTCAGAAGGCTTCGAGGAGACGAGACGGAGCGGGACACCGAGTTCTCTCGCCCATTTGAGCAGCTGTTTCTTCTTTGATGATGTTTCGGAGCAGAACAAGAGAGAACCGGCTGGGAACGAGTCGTCGCGTCTGTCCCAGGTTTCTCTTAACACAAGCGCTGCGATCTCCTCTTGAAACGCGCGGTTGAGCAGGATGAAATCGTTTGTGGTCCGATTGGACGAGACGAGAACACTCCCACGGCCTTCAGCCCACGCTTTGGGGACCTCGAACCGCTGTACACGATGTGCGCGCGCTTCGAACGGTCTTTCCACGGTGACGACATCCACGCCCATCTGATAGGAGAGAGTCCAGCCCGCGACATCGTAGGGCGGTTCGGCAGGGCCGCCGGGATAGACAAAACGGTCGGGATAGTCCTGTGCCTCAAGAAGGTCCTTTACATGGTTGCGGTAGGGTTGCGCGGCGTAAACGATGTAGGCACCCGCGTCAAAGGGGATTCCATCGGCGGTGAAGGGCTCGTCCGCACGATCGATTTCGATGCCGCTCATTCTCAAGATTTCCAGGAGCCGTATCGTGGTGGGAAGGTCACGCTGCTCTTGTGGAATCACGAAGGCGAATGGCGGTTCTTCCTTGCCGAGGCGAATCGCTTTTTCACCGAGCGCCAAGTAGTTGCCGTTGAAGCGGTCTCGGTAGCGCGCCGCAACTGTGAATAGGGCGTAGCAGGAGATCTTCTCGTACTCGACGACATCGCGTAGCCGCCACCAGCCTCCATCCCAAGGGTCGGTGAAGTTGACTTGAGGCGCATATTCGGGAAGCCCACGGCTGTGTCCGCGTAACTCGGATTTGGGTTGGAAAACCGGGGAGGCGATACGGGGAGAGGCGGCCTCGGTCAGAATGCCCACGATGTTATGCCGGTAGGGTGTAGTGCGATTCCCGCCCTGCCACCAGTTGTCGTAAATGCCGTTGGTGAGCACTCCCCTTTTTCCGTTCTCGGCCAATTCGGTGGCCATGTGTCCGCCCACGATCTTAAGCGATTCGTGGATCAGCGGATCGACGTTCGGGTTTACGGGATCGAAAAAAGGCGGTGCGAAAAAGCGGCAGCCGCTCCTGCCCATCTGGTGGATATCGTAGATGATGCACGGGTACCACTCGTGGTAGAGCACACGAGTGAGAATCTGCGTTTCCTTTTGGGTGAGCATGTACCAATCCCGATTGTTGTCATGTCCGACGTATTTCTGATACAGCCAGGGCATACCCTGTCCCTCCCAGGGGGTGCCCAAGGTGCTTTCGTACCAGTCGATTACCTTGTCGATGCCGTCGGGGTTGGCGGACGGCACGAGCAGGATGATGTCGTTTTCGAGGATTTCCATCGTGCCCGGATCGTTGCCGGTCGCGAGTTGATGCAACAACTCCATCGACATTTGCGACGCGCCGATCTCGCTGGAGTGGAGCGAACAAGAGACGAGAACCGTTACTTTGGATTCGCGTACCAGCCGTTCCCGTTCCCCCGGTTGCAGTTCGTTGGGATGCGAGAGCTTACGCTGCAAGTTCTTGTATCGCTCGAGATTTCGAATTGTCTCCGGCGATGATACGACGGCGATGAGGTAAGGATTGCCCTCAGTGCTGACGCCGATTTGTTCGACCAGGACTCGTTCCGATCCTCGATCCACGAGTTTGAAATAGTCCACGATTCGGTCCCAGCGTGCCAGCCGGTAATCCGCTCCGACTGGGAAGCCCAGGAACTCTTCCGGCGATCGGATGTCATCCTGCGCACCGGCACCCGATACGATCATCGTGAAACCAAACAAGAAAAGTGTAGTTCTCGAACGCATGATCTCACTCCCGGCAACGTGTTTTGCGCGCTGGGCTACAAAAAGTCCAGAAGCAGCCGCCACGGGCCATGGTCCATTTTACCACGAAAGCGCCCAGGAGCGATGTGGGCTGGCGGTGGGAGGCGGGGGCGGTGGCGTCCGGTGCTTAGACACCCGGCCGGAGGGGAAGTGTTTGCGGGAATGAGAGTTCGGCGGAGCCGAGGCGCTGCCGGTGCCGGAGGTGACGCCGCCGGGCGAGTTCTGTGAGAGGATGCCAGACCGCATGGGTCAGACGATGACGAATGAGGAACGGCCATAGGAAGTTGGCGCGCTTGTAGAGATAACTCATCCCCAAATAACTCGGGATATCCGACACCCGCCGAGGTCGTCTGCACCATATCGATCGGCTCGAAAACAACCTCTTGTAACACCACCGGTATCCCTCCTCCAACTCCTTCGGAGCGAGCCGCTTTGGTTGAAAGACAACGTGGAAAGTGTCGTACAAGTCCCAATCGCGATGCAGGATTCGGCCCTCCGCCTCGAGTTTGCGAAAGAACGGCGTGCCGGGGTATGGAGTCAGGATGTGGAAGGTGGCGCACTCGAGACGATTCGCTTCAATCCATCTGACCGTGTTCTCGAACACGCCTGGCCCGTCACGATCGAAGCCCAAAACGAAACTACCGTTGACCTGAATCCCAACCTGGTGAAAGAGCTCTACCATCGCCGCGTATTCGCCTGGGTGCGGCGATCCCTTCCTTGCGTCACTGAGATTCTCAGGGTGCAGGCTCTCAAAGTCAATGAAGACACCGGTGCATCCCGCTTCCGCCATCTTGCGTACGAGGTGTGGGTCTTTCGCGATGTCGACGGTTACCGCCGCGCTCCATATCTTCTCCGCAGGCTTCAAGGCCCGGCAGAGGTTGCGGAGAACCTCGGGATTCGAACCAAGGTTATTGTCCAGGAAGACACCGTACGGTTCACCGGTCGCGACGAACTCCTCGGCAACCGACCGCATATCCCGCGTCCGGTATGGCAATCGCAGTTTCTCCGTCGACAAGTAACAGAAGTTACAGCGATTGCGGCACCCCCGGGTTGCGATCAGGCTTGCGCCGGTTAGGAAGCCTCCTGTCTGCAGGATGTCACGGCGTATCCGCGGTTCGTCCTCGAACGAGTTCTCGTAGCTGGCACGATACACGGCCTCTAGGTTGCCCTCTCCGGTGTCGCTTCTTTCAGCGTCGCGTAGGATTCTCGGCCAGAGTTGTGTGCCCTCACCGATCGCCAGTGCATCCGCGTGAGGTTTGCATTCATCCGGACAGGTCTGTACGTGCAAGCCTCCAAGCACGACCTTGGCACCTTTCTGACGATACCAATCGGCCAGGCGAAAGGCCCTCTTGGCGAATGTCAGATGGACAGTAATACCGACAACCGAGGGGAGGGGCTCGACAGGTGGAGGCCCCTGGAGGAGATTCTCATCCCAATACCGAACCTCCCATTCCGGAGGGGTTGCACTCGCAATCGATGTCAGCGATAACGCTGGGGTTAATACGTGTTTACCGTAACTGGAGTACGGATCCTTGGGGTAGAAGGGGTTGATCAGCAACGCATACCTGGGCTGGGGTGGCGCAACAACCCGCTGTGCGGCAAG
>CAYTDF010000636.1:0-3583 GCA_964436365.1 uncultured bacterium
CGCGAAGAGATGGCCCCGGCGGGGCGAAGAAAACTGTCCTACTACGGGTATTTCCGGCCGTAACCTCACGCTTCTTTTCATTCATACGATCCCTGACTCCATGCTTACCGGGATGTCCACAATTCGCCGTGAATCCCATTGACATGAATAAGCAACCTGGCAAACTTGCTTTACGACCAAAGTGACCTCTACTGTCGACACGTCGTCCAGACCGCTTGCGGAAGAAGCAAACGGCAGCCGTGCGTGTGAAGTCTCGACTGAACAGAGAGTGGCAAGGCAAGATGGAGGGTGCGGCCCGTGCGTAGCAGAGCGTTTACGTTGATCGAACTTCTAATCGTCGTCGCGATCATCGGTATCTTGGCGGCGATCGCCGTGCCCAACTTCCTGAACGCTCAAACACGGGCCAAAGTCGCCCGCGTGCGTAGCGAACTCCGGTCCCTATCGACAGCCATCGACAGCTATCAGCTCGACCAGAATGGATATCCTTGGCCGAAATTCAATCAGCGTTTCAACACGGCAAACCATGTCGCGAACTGCACGGAATTGAGTACACCCGTCTCGTATATCGCCTCGGTCGATCTGGACGATCCGTTTGTCTCCAGACAGTTCTGGGTGTCGTATGCCGTAAGCGGATCCGCTCCGACCTATATCTATGTCAACTACCACGGCGCATGGGGAAACAAGTATTTTCCAAACCACCTGAGTGAGATTCCCCGGGGGTATGGAATGACTTCGCATGGCCCCGACACAAAGGATTCCGGCGGCGTGCACTGGCCGCTGGAAACGTATGTACTCGGAGTGCCCATATCGGAGGCCAACAAACGCATTTACCATTCTTCCAACGGACTGCACAGTGCGGGGGATATTGTTCGTTATGGCGGAAGTATCCAGGCTCCGGCAACGGGGGGAGGCTGAGATCGGCGCTTGAATCGTATCCGACCGACGGCAACGCCTATCCAGGTGGCACGTTTTGACCCAGAACAAGACATCGTGAGAGAGAGACCATGAATTCGAAGTCCATTCTGTTATCCATTTGTACCCTCGGACTGGCTATGCCTCTGAACGTATCGGGACAGCAAGTGATCGACATCGCCGCGGATTGGAGATTTTCGACCGATCCAGAGGGGGTTGGCGAAGAGAAGCACTGGGAAGCCATCGATTATAGCGATCGGCATTGGGCGATGTTGAACGCGGGAATGCGGTGGGAAGACCAGGGCGTTGCCGATTACGATGGCCATGGCTGGTATCGAAAATGGGTAACCGTGCCCGACGGATGGTTGACCCGCTCCGTCTATCTCGCTCTTGGCGGCGTCAATGATAGCGCCACGGTCTACGTGAATGGCAAGAAGGCGGCGACGTTGGGTTTCTATGAAGACAGCAAGAAGAACGAGACCGTGTCGCGTACCTTTCAGACGGTGGAGATCACCCCCTACATCGAATCCGGCGCTGATAACCTCACGGCGAAGTCCGGAGCGAGGGTCTTGATCGCACTGGATGTATTCGACTGGGGGAAAAGCGGCGGACTGTGGGTATTGCCCTGCGCCCTTACCCTAAACCCAGGATCCATGTCGGCCGTTGAGGCCACGTGTGCAGTGGACTATGTAGCGCGAGAACTCGTGGTACGCGTGCGACAAGTCAGTCAACAGGCCAATCCCTTACAGGGTGAGTTCAACATTGCCGTAACCCCCGACGGTGAGAGCGCTCCCGTGGTCGAAAAGCGAATCCCCGTTGCGGAGCACGCTCGTCCCACCGAATTCGCTTTGCCCTTGCCCTATTCGGCCGATGCGGTGACCTACACCGTTGACGTGACCGCAGTTTCACCGGAAGGCGAACAACTCGATGGCGTCTCCGCAAAGACAAAAGTCCTCTGGCCAGCCCGCGGCGTTCGCGGTCCTGAGTATGCCGATGCGATTCAGCTGAACAATTTTGTATCCCAACTCGCCCAGAAAGAATGCGGACGCCGCACCGAGACCATCGGCTTCACCAATCCCAAAGCGGGCTGGGTCTTCTTGAGTCTCTCCCGGCCCGGCACATTGCCCGACGGAGCGCGGCTGTTCCTGGATGACGAAAACAAGCCCTTAGCCTTGCGCCGCTATTGGCGGACAGGGGCCATGGAGTCCATGCGCCGACTGGATGCGGGACGACACTCCTTGCGTGTGGAGAACGCTGAAGGCCGGCAACTCGACGTTCGGTCGATCCCGGAACTGCTTTTCTGTTTCTATCCGCCGGTCATCGACGTTCCGGAACAGGGTCCTTTCGGTCTGGATTTCTTTGAGCGGTATGTCTTTCCGACAGTGAACACGCTGGTAAAGCAAGTTGACCCGGATCCGATCGAACACAAAGGGCGGCGCTACACCGCGTTGAACGATCCGGATGAGGTTGTCAAACAGTGGGTGCGAGATGGGCGCGAATGGATTGTGGGTGAGCCTCTCCCCGGGCTTGGTGAAGGCCTCACGAAAAGGCCTCCGATCCTCGCCGAAGATGTCTATGCCGTATGGCGTGACAAACCCGGCAGTACGAATCCCCTGTCCAGCGGAATCATCATCGATGAGTTTTCCAATGTCTGGGCGGAACAGTTCGATGAATGGACCGCCGCGCTCGACCGTTTCAGTCAGTACCCGGCTTGGAACAACCGTCGATTCTATGCGTGGGTCGGTGAGATCTTCATGCACGAACCCGGCCTGCCTTTTCAGGAAATCATCAAGAAATACGACCACCGCCTGGTGTGGGAGAATTACCTGAGCGAACGCGCCACGGAGATCGAGGCCCGCATTTATGTCATCGAAAAACTCGCTTTCGCCATGCAAACCTGGCAGAAGCAGCATCCCGACATCGGCCGCTATCTGCTCATGTGTCCGGGGATCTTCTCCGCCGTTCCGGGGACACTCAGCAAGATGCCTCACGCCGATTTCGGCGTCTTCCTCGACTGGCAGTTTCGACTGATGGCGAACCATCCGTGCCATGCAGACCTGGCGGGCGTCATTCCCTGGACCGTCCAGTATGCCGACACGGATGCACTCCAGTGGACGTATCGCTTGATGCGTCACTATTGTATCGAAGGAGAAACGGAACCGTTCACAACCGATCCTTACGAACTCCGACACATCCGTAACGGTGATTTTGCGGACGGCCTCGAAGGATGGGCGGTCGATGCGGCTGAGGAAGGGAGTATCCGGCCCGATCACATCCTCGATTTCGGCTGGATACAGGGACGCTATTGGAAAACCGCCACGGGCGATCATTTCGCTCGCATGACGCGCAGTGCGCAGGGTGGGAATACGCTACGCCAGACAGTTACCGGGCTGGAGCCCGGACGTCGCTACGTCGCCAAACTGCACACTCTCGATCTCGCCCACTGGAACCATCGAGAGAAGGCCGGGATTGCATTACGCGTCAGCGGCGCGAACCCCGTTTCCGAACACAGTTTTCACACGCTTGTGGAGAGCCATGAGTCGGGTAATGTCGCTGCGTATGATGGCAAACAAGCCTTAATCAACTACAGCCGTGTCGTTTTCGAAGCGGTTACCGATACCGCCACGCTTACCATTACGGATCAAGTTCCCTATGGCCTGCCGGATCAAGA
>CAYTDF010000637.1:0-3579 GCA_964436365.1 uncultured bacterium
GGCGGTGCGGCCGGAGGGGGACGGGCCAAAGGCTGGCGATGTTCGGGTCGCGATAGAGGAGCTCTTTGTTGCCGAATGCGTCCACCAGGTAGAGACCGAACATATTGGCTGGGTTGGCGTTCGGCTCGCCGATGAGCGTGTCGAAACTGTAGGCGGCCAGAAAATACCGTTCGGAGAGAGCGTACGGGGTCCGATAGCAGTGTCCCGGCCAGCGTTCCGCTTCCGGGGGCAGGGGCTGCGGATTATCCACGCCGACCGGTGCGTGCCACTGCACGACCGGGGTCTCGCTCTCCGGAAACGGAACATCGGGCGTTAGCCGGGTGATGGGGGCTAGCCCGTCGATTCCTTCGGTGACGTCGAGAAGAATAATCGAGCCCGCGGTCATGGCATGGTGGGCGGCCGCCGTGGCAATGACCTTGTTCGAATTGGGGACCGGCCGGGCTTCCCAGACACCTACCGGGTTGAGCGTGTTGTTGCCATAGAAGATCCGGACATCGCTACCGTCGGGCCGCGTCGACCAGAGCTGCTGGTAGTGGACCGCGTGCCGGTCGACATAGTCCCACCGGGTGTAGATGACGCGGCCATCGTTGAGGACCGCCGGGTCCCACTCGTGTGTCTCGTGATAGGAGACGGAGCGGGGATTGGAACCATCGGCCTCGGCCAACGCCAGCGCATAGACGGGGCAGGGACCCCGTCCGCAACGGTGGAACCCGAGACGGCGAGTGGAGATGAAGGCGATTTTGCCGTTGGGGAGGTAGCGCGGTGAAAAATCATCGAACGCGCCATGGGTGAGCCGCTTGACACCTGAGCCGTCCGCGTTCATCTCGTATAGGTGGTAGCAGCGGTTGACGTCGGTGCGCCAGTCCTCGGATGTGGTCTCGTCCGGACAGAAGGCGAAGAGGATTCGCTGTCCGTCGTGCGCTATATCGGGTTGCTGATAGCTCCCCATGGGTAGCGCGTTCCCACCCAGTTTGCGGGCGCGCATGGATGTGCCAGGCGAATCGAGAACGAAGATCCCGCCGCCGGGCCGCGAACACCGGCCCAAGTACTGCGTCAGCTGGTGACTGAATCCTCCAGGAACTTGCTTGACGAAGAGTAGCGGTCCGACGTTGGACACGGGGTTGGCCAACGTGATGCGGCGCCGTAAGAGGTGTGCGCGCCGCCAGAAATCTTCTAGCAGGGCGGTTTCCGGCGACGAAGCGTCCGATTGGCTTTCCCACTCGCGTTGCAGGGCCGACCATTCTTCCGCCAGCGCTCCCAGGGGTATGCCGCTTTCTTTGAGGTCCCGGACCAAGGCCTCACCACGCTGGATCGTCTTGTGTATCGCCGCCGTCCATGTGCTGGGAACGAGGGGTGTCGCGATCCCGTCCTGCATACGCCAGTCCCATTCGATCAGCGTTTGTTCGATCGCGGGTCGTGGGTTCGGGAGAACGGGAGGCGGAATTCGCTCGGGGGGGGAGATTCCCAATCTCAGGGGAATGGGGAATGAACGCCCCTCGGCCGTGTACACAAGATTTCGCCACTGCACACCCGCTTCACCTGCCGTACCCCGTGTGTTCAGATGGATTTGCAGACGCTCTCCGCGACCTTCTCCGATCACAGTCAGTTCGACTGTTCCGGGTTGCAAGCGTTTGTGATCGACCGTTCCGTCGTCAATTGCCAGCTCGACTTCGGCCTCGTCTCCGTAGACGAGAGTCACTTCGGCCGTGAGTTTGAACTGTCCGGTGAGGTTCGATATGGGGATGGTGAGAGATACCTTCTCGGAGTTGCACAGGTCGGCGACAAACGCGTTCACCGGTTGCATCCATGCGACTTGCGGTCCCTCCTCGTTGGCGAAGAGGGAGACGCCACAGACCGATGCGCTCGGCGGAGGAGCGGGGCGGCCGTTGAGGAAGATATCGGTCGATTCAAAGTGGGGCCGTTTGGGATCGCGAACGAGCCGCGCCTCAGCCCAGTTGGCCATATCGCAGGTTATCCCGTCGCCCGCGTCGTGGGCGATCAAACGAAGTTCGCGGGCGTTCTGCAGCGGAATGTCGAGCGTCTTGGCCGGATCGCTATCGGACATCGGGCCAGTCTCGAAGACGTCCTGTCCATCGACCTGAACGCGAAAGAGCACACTGCCCTTGTTTCCTCCCTGCCATTGCACGCCCACTGTGGCTCGGAACGCTGTGTACTCACCGTTGAGGTCGATCGTGATCTTGCCGCTGGCGTGATGCCCGAGCCCTTTCTCATACCGCGTCTGGCCGATGCGTATGGGACTCGCCTGCCGCCCGTCCATGGGGTCGGTGGCTGTGTCCAAGCCTAGTTTTCCCCACGCCTGCTGGGATACGAGGGAATCTGTCCGGTCGCCGTCGCTGAGGTACTCGTGGGGAGGCTCGGCTATGGCAGACGGCGAGTACGTCAACAATAGACACGGTGCGAGGAGGAGAACGGAGTGGACAGTGATAGGCAATTGAGCATCTCCCACGTGTTGTTTTCAATCCCCTCTGAACGAACCGGCGCGCGGCCAATGGGGGCACCATCAAGGGGTTTCGCGTGCAGTCAAAATCGTACCATGGCGTGCCCACATTCGCCATTCTCTCGATTTGCAGGCCCATGAGCGGAGATGAGCGAGGGGGCGCTAGCGCGTGTAGGGAATGCCGCGTTCTTTCCATTAGGGAGCCTACGTGCGCCCAGCGGTCATTGTGTAAGATTCAATCAGATTGCGGTATAATGACTTCCAAGCCTTGGTAAGAATCTCCCAAGCCTTAGCAAGAATGAAGGGCCGATTGGCCAGTATCAACTCCGGCGGGGGCTGTGGAGCCCCGGTGCGGGCATTTCTTCGTGACTTGAGGTAAAACTTGATGCGTGACCGTACGTTGATGACTTTTTTGTTGTTCTCGATTTCTCTCGCGATCCAGCCAGCCTTCGCGGATCATTGGGACCCCGGCGACGATAGTTCGTTTGCCGCGACCGACTTGGGCATACCGGGAGTCGATGCACGAAGCCACGGTCCGCACGATGTGAATGCAGCCGATGTTTACGATTGGTTTCAGTTCACACTGGACGCCGGTGTCGAATACCTGTTTTCATCATCGGGTCAGGGCGGGGCCATCGGTGGCTTGTACGCCGCCGACGGTTTTACGCGACTTGCGGAGGATGTGCCGAACCTCTTTGTCGATCCCGACCCGAATTTCCACCTTCTGTACGTTCCGGACACGACAGCCGTTTACCTGCTTCGTGTGGAAGCGCTGTACCCGCAGAGCGAGAGTGCGTACACACTTGACTATTCGCAGGTCGTTCCTCTGAGCGACGCTTGGGATCCGGGCGACGATCTCTATCAGGGGGCGGTAGCCCTCGACGCGTCCAGAGTGGATGAGATGAGCCATGGGCCTCATTCTCTCGCGGAGAACGACCGCTACGATTGGTTTGAAGTGACGCTGGAGCCGGGCTTGGAGTACGAGTTCAAGACAGTCGGGGATTTGGATACCGCCGCGGACCTCTATTTCCAAGATGACGAGCAGCGTGTGGCGAGCGACGATGACCGTGGAGAAAACCTGAACTTCCGCTTGCTGTATCGCGCGGATGTGGGCGGGACGT